>JAKAHI010000044.1 GCA_021815065.1 bacterium
AAAGCAGTTCTAGAATTTTTTTTATACCATCTTTGAATCTGGTAAAATTCATTACCCTTGATTATAGGGTAATCTTACCCTTTTGTGAATAACTTTTTGTAAACTTCCCTTTTGCTCAAGCCGGTTACCAGCGCCGCAGCTTCAAGCAGTGATTTTTTGTCAACGATTGATCCTGTGTCTTTTTGCCGGGACTCCGGGGTATTCACAATCACCGTGTACTCTCCCTTGATGATGCACTGTTTTAGTTTTCTCATAACATCGTCTATAACTCCGGACATGCCCTCTTCGTAAATCTTCGTCAATTCTTTGAACACGAACACCCGCGTGTTGCCTATGCTCTGCCGTAAGGCACCAAGGGTATTTAACAATCTCCGCGGAGACTCATAAAAGACAACCGGTAAACCGGTTGTAAAATGTTTTTTTATCAGATTGTTCCTTTGCCGCACAGCAGCAGGCATAAAACCAAGAAACACAAATCCCTGCTCGCAGGCACCGCTTATGGATACTGCCGATGCCACTGCAGACGGACCCGGTATCGGTACTACTTTTATGGCATTTTCCCATGCCAGCCTGACAAGAAATGCTCCCGGGTCAGAGATACCTGGTGTGCCGGCATCCGTTATGAGAGCCATACTTTTGCCCTGCCTCATGTAATCGATAAGTTCTGCGGCCTTTTCTTTTGTGGAATATTTATGGAAACTGATAAGCTGTTTTTTGATTGTATAGTAGTTGAGCAGTGTGAGCGATGTTCTTGTATCCTCGCACGCTATCATATCGACACTGCGAAGCGTATCTATGGCCCTGAGCGTTATATCGTTGAGATTTCCTATCGGCGTTGCAACGACAAAGAGCCTGCCTGGAGTATTAGCGGTATTCTGCATCAAATGCGTTTTTTATCAACTCTATGGAGCTATCAGGGTTTATGGCAACCACATCGAACCGCAACGGTTTATCCTCAAGATGTTTCTTCTGTATATACTCTATCGCCGTTAAGGTGATACGCCTTTTTTTCTTCTTTACGATAGATTCATGAGGACTCCCGAATAAGGACGTCGCCCTGCTTTTCACCTCTATAAAAACGGTATGACTCTTATCCATAGCTATAATGTCTATCTCTCCAAAATGGGAGCGGTAGTTCCTCTCCAGGATCTTATACTTCTGTTTTTCCAGATACGCTACCGCACAATCCTCTCCCCTTGCCCCAGCCGTTCTTTTGTTCATGCCGGAAGTTTGTCAAATCAATTCACGGTCAATTGACCGATACCGTCACAACGGCAGGCGCTGCACTGCCGGAAGAAACATTTATATTCGTCGTATATGAGATGGATGCTGTGACAGGCTGGCCCGCTGTTAATGTTGAAGGAAGGGGAATTTGGGCTGCTTGCTGACACGCAAGCGTTGTGCACAGTCTTACACGCATGGTGCTTATCCCTCTGCTGTCTGTTGTGTCAACACAGGGCGACTGGCATATAGTGCCGTCCTTGTTTATAAAAGCGAAAATACCTGTACTGTTTGCTTGTTGACCAAGAGCAAATCCTGCATTGTACGTTACTTTGACCCCATTCATAGGGATAGCTGATGCTGTGGAACCTGCACCCGGGATTGAAACAATCGTATAAATAAACTCGTCTACATAGGGATCCACGTTATCCTTCAGCGTTATACTGGTCGGACTTGCGGTTATCTTGGCAGTTGCTGGTGCAATATTCTGGCCGCATCCAACAAGAACAACCAACCCAGAAACTACCATTGTAAGCAGGGATTTTATCTTCATATCTTTACCTCCATTAATATTTTTTTTAACATCTTCTTGTCCATTTTATATACCACCGGCATTCCGATATCCTTTAAAAGTATCAAAGCTATCTTGTCCGCTTCACTCTTTTTATCATAGTTTATGGATTTACTCAAGTGCTGAATATCAAGATTATTGATTGAAACCGGAAGTTCCATATCCCGGATTACCTGCTCTATTTTTTTAGGCACATCCTTTTTACAGAGATCAAGCAGGTATGATATTTTGGCAGCTATTATCATTCCGATACCGACTGCCTCACCGTGCAGTATTCTATACTGCGTTGAACTCTCTATGGCATGTCCGAACGTATGACCGAAGTTCAACAGCATTCTTATGCCTGAAGTTTCCTTTTCATCCTTTTCGACGAATTCTGCTTTTATGCGGCTTGATTCATAGAGGATCTTCAGCATGCTCTGCGGAGATTGAGCTAAAACACCGGCCCTGTGTTTTTGAACATACGAAAACAGGCTCTTATCTCGTATTATTCCGTACTTGATAACCTCAGCTATGCCTGCCCTGTAGATGCGATGAGGGAGTGTTTCTAAAAAATGTATGTTCGAGTAAACAAACAGCGGCTGATAAAATGTACCGGCAATGTTTTTTACAAGAGCATAATCAACCCCCGTTTTCCCGCCGATAGCAGCATCTACCTGTGCCAGCAGTGTCGTGGGCACCTGGATGTACCGTATTCCCCGCATATATGTCGACGCGGCAAACCCTGTCACGTCTCCTACAACACCCCCGCCTATGCCGATGAGAATCGAACGCCTGTCCGCATGGTAAAGCAGCAATGCATCATAGATCTTTTGTATTGTTTTTAGATTTTTATGCACCTCGCCGTCGGGCAGGAGAACCACATGATATGCAATTCCCGCTTTTTTGAAAGATGCCGTTATGAGAGGACCGTACAGCTTCCAGACTACGGTATTGGTTACGACAAAGAGATTGCTATAACGAAGAGAGGCCAGCTCGATGATCAGAGAATTCAACAGGCGCTCATCGCTGATACGTATATCATACCGGTATTCCGCTGAGCTTAGTTTTAGCCTGACAAGTCTATTCATAATTCCAGTCTCTTAATTATTTTATCCGCAACCTCGTTCGGTGAACTGTCGTCCGCTTCTATGACAACATCCGATTCAAGATATCGCGGTTCTC
The DNA here is from genome assembly GCA_021815065.1 of bacterium. Lineage (GTDB taxonomy): Bacteria > JAMCPX01 > JAMCPX01 > JAMCPX01 > JAMCPX01 > JAJYLM01. The sequence continues at coordinate 2,957 of JAKAHI010000044.1, forward strand.
TCTTACTGAGCAGATCCTGTAAATTATGCAGTCTGTTCCCCTCTTTCAAAAGGGGTCTTGTTTCTGTGTTGGCAGTCCTTTTAAAAAGGACTACAGGGGACACTTTCAAATAGACTACTTTGCCGATACTTTTCAGAAAAGAGAATATCTCCTTATCCATAACGGCGCCGCCGCCGGTAGAAACAACCGACGGAAGTTTAGGAGAAAGAGACAAAACCACATCTTTTTCGATCCTCCTGAAATAGTCCTCACCCTGCTTCGTTATGATTTCAAATATGCTCATACCTGTTTGTTTTTCTATGCGTTGATCGATATCTATAAAACTTCTTCCTGTGGTATAAGAAATAATCCTTCCCACCGTCGTTTTCCCAGCTCCCATCATACCTACCAGTATAACATGCTCCATACATACATTAATATTTCTTGATTCGGGAGATATAATAATTATAATTGTTTTTTAAGTCGTTGATCGTATCTCCGCCAAACTTTTCCATGACCGCGTTTGCGAGTTCTATGGCAGTAACGGCCTCACCGACAACCGATGCAGCGGCAACAGCGCAGACATCGGACCTTTCAACCGCTGCCCTTGCCGGCGACTTCCGTACGACGTCGACACTGTGCAGAGGGCTGTAAAGTGTGGATATCGGTTTCATATAAGCCCGGAGTATAATCTCTTCGCCGTTGGTAACCCCGCCTTCGATACCACCTGCCCTGTTTGTTTTTCTATAAAAGCCCTTCTTTGCCGAATAGAATATCTCATCATGAACCTCGGAACCGTACCTGCCTGCATTGGCCACACCGTCTCCGATCTCAACACCTTTGATCGCCTGTATGCTCATGAGGGCCCCTGCAAGCCTTCCGTCGAGTTTCCTGTCCCACTGGCTGTACGATCCAAGCCCCACGGGCACATTGACTGCACGGACCTCAAACACTCCGCCAAGGGTATTTCCGCGTTTTTTCGTATCTTCTATAATTTTCATTGCCCTTTTCGATGCCGCTGTATCGGGCATATTCATCTGATATGCATCCGACGCTGCTATCCTGCTTAATTTCCTGAGATAGCTGTTCCCCAGTGTTATCATCGGCAGGACGTCCGGCTTTATCCTTACCGTACCCAGTGAGACGACATAACTATAAAGCTCTATGGAGATATTGGAAAGCAGCAGCTTTGCGACAGCACCAACCGCGGTCCTCACGGCTGTTTCTCTCGCACTCGATCGTTCAAGCACGTTTCTCAGATCATGATGATCGTATTTTATACCACCAGATAAATCCGCATGCCCGGGCCTTGGCATGGTAACAACCCTCCGTGAGGTATTCTTATGGATAGGATCCATTACATCTTCCCAATTCTGCCAATCCTTATTCTCGACATACAGGGTCACCGGCGAGCCTATGGTGTAGCCTCCCCTGACACCTGACAGGATATCCACATGGTCCTTTTCTATAGACATCCTGTTCCCCCTGCCATACCCGGTCTGCCGTTTCGACAAGCAGGAATTTATTATGCTCGGATCTATAAAAAGATCGGCGGGCAATCCCTCTATTATGGCTATCAAGCCTTTGCCGTGAGATTCCCCGCCAGTAAAGTATCTTATCATCAGTATATGGTCATCAGTTCATAAGTTTCTGTCAATCTCTTCCCGATCTCTATTGATTAACTATTCTCGGTGTAATGAATATAAGAAGCTCAGTTGTCTGGTTTGTTTTTGTCGTATTCTTAAACAGCCAGCCGATCAAAGGTATCTTATAGAACCAGGGTACACCGGATACGGTCGTTGATTTATTGAACTGGTATATTCCACCGATAACAGTTGTTTCACCGTTCTTGACAAGTACCTCTGTGTCTGCCTCTTTTTTGGAAATACTCGGCACACCGCTCGCACTGAGTATGGAGGTATCAGGTGCGTTCTTATCCGCTTTGATTTTCATGATGATACTGCCGTTTGCTGTTATATGCGGGGTAACTTCAAGACTCAGGACCGCGTCTATAAATTGTGTCTGTGTTCCCATCTGTGAAACAGTCTGGTACGGTATCGATAAACCTTGTTGTATCTTAGCCTGCGTATTGTCGAGGGTTGTAACCTTCGGGCTTGAGATGATCTTACCTTCACCCGTTTGTTCCATTGCACTCAACTGAAGATCCAGGAGGAAGCTGTTTGTCAGATTACCGAAGGTGAATCCAATAGCACCGCCCGAACCCGTACCAACTGCAGCGGGCAGGTTGACCATGTAATTATTGCCGCTTGCACCGACACCGCCTGCTAACGGTAATGGCTGGGATGTTGAGTTCTGCTGTATGGTGCCTCCGCCGACACCTATAGTATTCGGGAACGACAGGCCTGTTGCATTGCCGTAAGCAGGGCTTGCATGATAAGCATTCCCCCATTGTACGCCAAGCTGACGGGTAAAGTTGGTGTCAGCCTCAACGATCCTGGCTTCTATCAGAACCTCCGGTGTTTGCAAGTCAAGGGCCGCCACGAGCTTTTCCGATTCCGTTATAACCTTTGGCACGTCCTTTATGATGATCGAATTTGTCCTTGCATCCACGCTGACGGATCCTCTTGAGGTCAACAGCGATTTGAGCTGGACAGCAAGATCGGTTGCCTTTGCATAGTTAACCGGAATAATCCTTGTTACGAGTTCCTCGAGCTTCTCCTGTTTCTGTTTTGCCTCAAGCTGGGATTCTTGTTCTTTTCTCAGTGTCGCAAGCGGAGCAATCCTAATGATATTGCCGACCTGTACCATGCCGAGACTATTCGTCTGGAGTATTATGTCCAGTGCCTGGTCCCATGGAACATTGGTCATCTTCATGGTAATCTTACCGTGAACATCATCACCCGCTATGATGTTCTTATTGCTTACCTCCGCAATAAGTCTCAATATGTCCTGGATATCCGCATCTTTGAAATCCAGCGAAATACGCCGTCCTGTATAGATGCGTTTCATACCAAGGCTGTTCGGGGAAAAGACGACAGGGGAAGAAGGCGGAGTACTTATCTGCTGAGAGGACGGAGCGCCGGGAATCTCTCCCTCGGGTTTAGGAAGAACGACAACGCCCTGTTCCTGTACACCGGTTCCTATGGTCGCAATTAACTTGTTGCCCTTTTTATTCACGGTATAAGGAGGGAATTGAGACTTTGTTGTATCCAGCACAAATCGCACTTTGTCGGGGTATTGACCGATCCTTACCCGCTGAACATCGTTTGTTCCAACCGGCATTTCGTTCGTTGGAAAAAGATTGCCGACATTCAAAACATCTATAACAAGCCTTGGAGGATTATTAAGCCTGAAGGCATTATAATTTCCTATATCTCCATTCCCGATAAAATCAACCACGGTCTTATTGTCAACGGTGCTATATTTTATATCTATTATCTTCGATGCAACAGGCTGCTGCGCACCTGCAGGCTGCACCGGTTGTTGTTCTTCAACAACAGGAACCGCAGGCGTCGGAGCACTTTGCCCTGACAAAGGAGGCAATGGCTGCTCTTCGCCGGAAACTGCAGTCTGGGTCGGCGATAGTGCTGATTCTGTTATAACAGGCTGTTCTTCACCGGAAGGCGTAGCAGTCAAACCGGCGACGGGGGCCATTTCCGGAGAAGGCTGTTGTTCTGAAAGTGCAGGGGGCATAGCCGGCTGCAGAGCTTGAACGCCTGATGTCTGTGATAACCCCTCATCAGGCTGAACACCAGCAACGGGAGGTATCCCGGGTGCCAATTCTGCTCCGGTCCCTGCCGGCGGAATTTCACCCAAAGAACCCTGCGCTTGAGCGGACGATGCTGTTTTGGAAATGTTAACAACAACGTTATTCCCCTGAACCGAAGCATTATAATCAACAAGTTTATCCAATCCTATGTCTATCCTTCCCATAGAACTTCCGGCTTCTTTTAACGTTTTTACACTGATGGTGTTTATAACGCCATTATTAATGGCCATATTGTTCGATAAAGCAGATACATCCGCATTGGTAAGATCTACCACAACCCTCAAAGGATTCGTCATCTTATATACCGTATAAACAGGGGGGGTACTTCCTTCTATCGTCAATACGGTAGCCGTATCCTGATCTGATATGTCGATATTACCGATGATATTAGCACCTCCGCCAGGAACAGGTTGTGAGCCTGCACACGCTCCTATAAAAAATATTACCAACAAGCTTGATAATATGATTTGTGTTTTATTTTTTATTCTCATTTTGTTCCCCCTTAAATTTTTTCCGTTTTCTTTAATTCCATAGTAACTTCGTTTGTCTTTACCTTACCGGTAAAAACATCGGTGTATTGTTCCAAAACAACGATTTTCTCGTTCAATATACGGATTATTACTCCGTTATTCTTGCCTATTTTAGTGCCGATGCCGACGATATACGTTTTACCGGTCGGATCTTCAATAATGGCCTTGGCATTCGAAAGCCCCCATATTATTCCTCTCACCGTGAGCTGATCCAGCGAAAACTGCTGCAACGGAGTAAGGGCTGTCGTGGGTTTTACTTTGGATATATCAAACGGCTCAAACGGATCGGGTTTACCTGCCGGATTATAATAATAGGAAGAAGTCCCGGCCGTCGTACTACTCGGGGTTTGAGCAGCTTGAACAGGCGGAGGTGCCATCTGTTTCACAGGATTCACCACAGTCATGGTGTTTTTGGGAACAACCTTTGGCACCGGCGCTTTCTTACATCCGCTCACACCCGCGACCACTATCAACATACTTGTCAACAGTAAAGATTCTGTCCTTTTCATACTTGTTTCCTTTTCATCTTTTTTTACCTGCTACAGCTGCAGCAGGTGCAGATTCTACAAACCGGAATATCTTCGTTAAAAAAGCCGCATCAAGCATGGTCTTACCCGTGGAGGTCTGCTGCATAACCTTGAGATCCAAATCAGAAACATTTATGATCCTCTGCAGTTCTGCAAGTTTATAAAGAAACATCGCTATGTCATCATAGGTCCCTGTTAAATGTATCTGAACCGGTATTTCAGCATAAAATCCCTTTACCACTTCTGCCTTGGGTTCTATCTGAACAACATTCAGTTCAGTTGTTTTTGACAGGGTATTGAGCGTAACCAGGTACTTGTCAACCTCCGGGTTGTTGGGAAGTTTCGTCAAAGCTTCGTTCAATTGTTCCGAGAGTTTATTGAGCTCGTTCTGAAACTCCTCTTTATGATCCGCAATTGCCTGGGTTTCAAGGACTTTTGCCTGAACAGACCGTTCCTGCTCCTGCAAACCGGTATAGGTGTTCCTCTCGGCCAGGTAGCCGGGCCATACGTATAAATCCAACAGCAAAATCAGTATTAAAATAATGCCAAGCACTAAAAGCTTTTGTTGGAGGTTCAGCTTTGCCAATGTGTTTATGTTTATATCCATAATCCGCTCCTTCTGTTATTGCAAAGTTTTTTGGGTTGTTCCCGTAAT
>JAKAHI010000045.1 GCA_021815065.1 bacterium
GCTGAGAAACCTTTTAAACTCTCTTAAGAAATTCTTTGAAGGAGAAGAGATCATCGTCGTCGATAACGCATCATCGGACGGCAGTGCGGATATGGTCAGCCGGGAATTCTCCACTGTCAAGCTTGTCGCCAATACAGAGAACAGCGGTTTCGCGCGTGCAAATAATCGGGCGATGGACATTGCAAAGGGCGATGTGTTCGTGCTCATCAACAGCGATGCAGAGCTCATAGACGATAGCCTTAAGCAGGCCGTATCTCTCGTTAGGAGCAACAAAGATTATGGACTGGCCGGGTGTAAGCTTTTGAACAGCGATACCAGCACGCAGGTTTCTGTGGGCAGGTTCCCGGGCATTGTGTATGCATTCTTATCAAACATTGGATTGGGATTGCTGCTTCCCTCCGGCCTAAGGGGAAAAATACTTGCCGGCAGGTACTTCGATTATACCAAACAATCTGAGGTGGATTGGGTAATGGGTGCGTGCCTGATCTTGAGAAAAGATGTTTATCTCAAAGCAGGTGGTTTGAACACGGATTACTTCATGTTCGGAGAGGACATGGAGTGGTGCTACAGAATAAAGAAGGCAGGATACAGGATCATCTATACACCTTCGTCGCAGGTTATGCACCACTTCAACAAGAGCGGCTCTTCCGGTGCTGCGAAGCGCTACGAGCTTATGTACAAAAACTACTACTCGTTCTGTGACACCTACCTTGGCAAGATCCGATCGACGGTCATCCGCATACTGAATATCAAGGGGCTTTTGCTCAGGTATGCCGCCTATAAATTGGGATTGATAAAAACCAGCGACCCCTTCCTCTCCTACTGGTTTGCAAACTTCAAGCAGGCGATAAAGGCACAATTTAAATCCTAAAACAGGACAAGCTGTAAATTGTCTTTTATCTTGTTACAATTTTGGTAAGCACATCAAGAATGTCAACAGAGCTTGCTTACAGGCATCCCGGTATGCTGAGGACGAACTTGACAAAACAACAACTACCTTACTATTCATAAAACTATCTATTCTTGACTATTGGGGAATATTTGTCAGACAGGAACAAATAGTGTATCTTTAAATTTAGAGGTCAAAGTATGAAGGTAGTAATTCTTGCAGGCGGCATGGGTACAAGAATAAGTGAGGAATCATACCTCAAGCCGAAACCTATGATAGAAATAGGAGGTATGCCTATTTTGTGGCATATAATGAAAGATTATTCCCTTTTTGGATTCAATGAATTCATTTTATGTCTTGGCTACAAGGGTTACATGATTAAGGAATACTTTGCCAATTATTTTCTCCACCAATCGGATGTGACCATAGATGTAAAAATGAATAAGATTAAGGTACACAAGAGCACATCCGAACCGTGGCAGGTGACACTTGTCGATACCGGGTTAACTACCATGACCGGAGGCAGACTCCAGAAAGTCAGACATTATATCGGAAACGAGACCTTTATGCTTACGTATGGGGACGGTGTTTCCGATATAAACATAAAAGAACTTGTGAAATTTCATAAATCAAATAAAAGGTATGCGACGCTCACAGCCGTGCAACCTGTTGGTAAGTTTGGTGCGATGGAAATAAACAACAAGAATAAAGTAATAAGCTTCAGAGAGAAACCGCGTGGAGATGGAAGTTGGATAAACGGTGGTTTTTTTGTGCTTGAGCCGGATGTGTTTGATTACATAAAAAAAGGTGACGATACAATCTGGGAAAAAGAACCGCTCGAAGATTTGGCAAAGGACAACCAGCTGACCGCATATAAACATAATGGCTTTTGGCAGTGCATGGATACTCTCAGAGACAGAACACAGCTTGAGGAGTTGTGGGCTCAGGGGAATGCACCATGGAAACTTTGGAAACGTTGATGTTACTATGAGCCTCTTTAAGGGTAGTTACAGGGGTAGAAGGGTAATTATTACCGGGCATACCGGATTTAAAGGCTCGTGGCTTGCATTATGGCTTGAAAAACTTGATGCCGAGGTTATTGGTTTTGCCTTAAACCCGCCTACAAAACCGTCTCATTTTGAGCTGTTGAACCTGGATATTAAATCCGTACGAGGGGATATTAGGGATCAGAAGGCCCTGCTTGAAACATTTCGCAAATACAATCCGGAGATTGTTTTTCATTTAGCTGCCCAGCCCATTGTTAGATATTCTTATGACAACCCGGCTGAGACTTTTGAAACAAATATTATGGGTACGGTAAATGTATTCGAGGCTTGCCGTAAAACGGCCTCCGTAAGAGCAATTATAAATGTTACAAGCGACAAAGTTTACGAGAACAAAGAGTGGGAATGGGGTTACCGGGAAAACGATACTCTTGGGGGATATGATCCCTACAGTTGTTCAAAGGGATGCTCGGAGCTTGTTACTTCATCCTATAGAAACTCCTTTTTTAATAACAAGGTATTGATAGCAAGTGCACGGGCCGGCAATGTAATAGGGGGTGGTGATTGGGCGGTAGACAGGCTTATACCGGATATCATGAAGGCTGTTTCCAAAGGCAAACAGGTTTTCATAAGAAATCCGAAAGCGATCAGGCCGTGGCAACACGTCCTTGAACCCTTATCAGGTTACCTCGTATTGGGGCAAAAATTATTAGAGGGCAAAGCCGGTTTTGCCGAGTCATGGAACTTTGGTCAGAGTTATCTGGATTCATGGAGGGTAGAAGAAATAGTAAAGGGTGCAAAAGCATTTTGGCCTGACATAAAATATACTATGCATCGTAATTATAAAACTCCGCATGAAGCCGGGTTGCTTAAACTCGATTGTTCAAAGGCCTATGAAAAACTTCACTGGATGCCTTTATGGACGACAGAGAAAAGCTTACAAAAAACAATAAATTGGTACAAAGAATTTTACCACAAAGCCGATGTTACAAGCACGAGTGACTTGGATGAATATATTGCTGATGCAAGGGCAAAAAAAGCTGTATGGGTTTAATGCATGAGGTTTAAAGAAACCCCGTTAAAAGGTGCTTATATAATAGAGCTTGAACCGCATAGAGATACGAGAGGAACATTTGTAAGGCTTTACTCCAAAGATGAGTTTTCCGGGATCAACCATAGCAAAGAATTTGTTCAAATAAATTATTCTATAACGAATCAAAAGGGGACTATAAGAGGGATGCACTATCAGATACCACCTTCAGCAGAAACAAAGCTTATCGGGTGTGTAAACGGCAAGGTTTTCGATGTCATCGTAGATATAAGAAAGAAGTCTTCGACCTTTTTGAAGTGGTTTGCTGTTGAATTATCCAAGCAAGGCATGAAGATGATCTACATACCGGAAGGTTTCGCCCACGGATTTCAGACTCTTGAGGACAACGCAGAGCTTATATACCACCATACAGCATACTACCGACCAGAGAATGAAAGGACCTTAAGGTATGATGATAAGCGGATAAATATAGCATGGCCTATTCACATTACAGAAGTCTCGGACAAAGACAGGCAAGCAAAAGCACTTGATATGGATTTTCCCGGGATAGATTTATGAAGTGCAGGTTCTGTGGCAAGGAACTCTCCCATATCTTTGCGGATTTAGGGAATGCCCCGCCATCCAATTCGTTTCTCAGGCCGGAGCAGCTCAACGAACCGGAGGTGTTTTATCCGCTGAAACTTTTTGTATGCGACAGATGCTTTTTAGTTCAGGTAGATGAGTATAAAAAATCAGACGAAATATTTAACCATGATTATGCTTACTTTTCATCCTATTCAAAGACCTGGCTCGATAATGCACGGGAATATGTCCGATCAATGACGGAGAGATTTCCGTTGAACCGGGAATCCATGATTATTGAGATTGCGTCGAATGACGGTTACCTTTTGCAGTATTTTAAAGAGAGGGGATTTAACGTACTCGGAATAGAACCTGCTAAGAATACCGCGCACATAGCAAAGGCGAAAGGCATAGATACGATAGAAGATTTCTTTGGTGAATCGCTCGCACAAAATTTAGTAAAAAAGCATATAAAGGCGGACCTGCTTATCGGCAACAATGTTTTAGCCCACGTTCCTCGTATCCATGATTTTGTAAAAGGATTAAAGACATTGTTAAAGGATAACGGAATTATCACAATGGAATTTCCTCACCTCATGCAGCTTATCGGGCAGAATCAGTTTGACACCATATATCATGAACATTTTTCTTATTTTTCGTTTATGACGGTCAGATCCATATTCGAATCTTACAAACTTATCATCTTTGATGTCGATGAACTGACAACCCATGGAGGGTCCTTAAGGATTTATGCGCGGCATGAAGATAACAAAGACAGGACAATCTCAAGGAACGTGGATTCGCTGCTCGAGAAGGAACACTCAATTGGTATGAACAAGATGGATTTCTATCTGACTTTTCAGGACAAAATAAACAAGGTTAAAAACGAGTTTGTTGAATTTCTTATAAAACAGAACCAAATGGGCAAAAAAGTAGTAGCTTATGGTGCAGCGGCCAAGGGCAACACGCTGCTTAACTATTGCGGGATTAAGAGTGACCTCGTTCGGTTTGTCGTAGATGCATCACCACACAAACAGGGGAAATTACTGCCCGCAAGTCATATCCCTGTTGTGGAAGAAAGCAGGATAAAGGATTACAAGCCGGATTATGTGATCATCCTGCCCTGGAATATAAAAGATGAGATCATGGCACAGCTAAACTACATAAGAGAATGGGGTGCAAAATTTGTCATAGCTGTCCCGGAGCTACAAACGATATGAAGGTGCTTGTTACAGGAGCAAGCGGATTTATCGGCAATCATGTTGTGGAATACCTTTTAAAATCGGGTGCTGATGTAATTGCAACTTCCAGGAATATCGACAAGGCTAAAGCATTCGGCTGGTTTGGCAGGGTAAATTTTATTCAGTATGACTTAAACAAGCCTATTCACAAAGACCTTTTTACGTTATTTAAAGAACCTGATTTATTGATCCATCTTGCCTGGGAGGGACTGCCCAATTATAAGGACCTGTTCCACTTCGAAAGAAATCTTCCCGAAAACTATGCTTTTATAAAAAACATGGTACAGAACGGATTAAAAAAGCTTTCTGCTACAGGAACGTGTCTGGAATATGGTATGCAAAACGGGTGCTTGGATGAAGGGGTACCTGCAATACCAGATACACCATACAGCATAGCAAAAGATGCTTTAAGAAGATTCATAGATGCATTAAGCAAGCGCTATAAGTTTGATTATACGTGGATAAGGCTTTTTTATCTTTATGGCAGAGGGCAAAACGAGAATGCAATTTTAAGCCAGCTTGACAGAGCAATTGACAGCGATAAGGAAGTTTTTGATATGTCCGGCGGAGAACAGCTCAGAGATTATTTGCCCGTTGAGAAGGCTGCAGAATATATTGTCCGGATTAGCATGCAAGACAAAGAGAACGGTATTTTCAACTGCTGCAGCGGAAAACCTATTTCGATAAGAAAGCTTGTTGAGGATCACCTTAAAACAAGGGGAAAGCATATAAAACTTAATTTAGGATACCACGATTACCCGGACTATGAACCCATGGCATTTTGGGGATGCAACAGAAAGATGAAAAGTGTAATAAGTTAAAAAGGAGCGAGCTGTGAACAGAACAGATGAATTTAAAGCCGAATGTGAACAGAGGATCAAAAGCTATTCAAGGAACGAACCGCTTCTTGATGCGACAAAAAAATTCATGATCGAATCTACCCCTGCTAAATATTCATACAACTTCTCGTGGATGGGAAGGCCTATAATACAGTATCCTCAAGACATACTTGCAATGCAGGAAATTATATGGAAGGTAAACCCCGATTTGATCATTGAAACAGGTATAGCACACGGCGGCTCTTTAATCTTTTATGCGTCCATGCTCGAATTACTCGGTGGAGAAGGACAGGTTCTTGGAATAGATATTGATATCAGGGAACACAACAGGGGCGAGATTGAAAAACATCCTATGTTTAAAAGGATTAAGATGATACAGGGTTCTTCTGTTGATACAGGTATTGTTAAAAAAGCATCGGATTTTGCAAAGGGGAAAAAATGCGTACTTGTTGTCCTTGATTCCAATCATACCCATGATCATGTATTGAAAGAACTGGAAAACTATTCTCCCCTGGTAACAAAAGGCAGTTATCTTGTTGTGTTTGACACGATTGTTGAAGATCTGCCCAGAAAATTCTATCCAGACAGACCATGGGACAAAGGAAACAACCCTAAAACTGCAGTATTTGAGTTTCTCAAACAAAATGATCGCTTTGTTATTGATAAGGACATAGAGCAGAAATTACTTATAACCGTAGCTCCCAGCGGATACTTGCAGTGTGTCAAATAAATGATTCCTTATGATACTCCACAGGCGATAATAACAACAATCATACCAACCTATCGCCGTTCCAAACTCCTGGGGCGTGCGATTCGTAGTGTGCTGAATCAGACATATCCTTATTTTAAGGTATGTGTTTATGATAATGCATCCGGTGATGAGACCGCGGAGGTTGTTTCAGAGATAGCAAAGCACGATTCGCGGGTAAACTACTTTTGTCACAAAAGCAACATTGGGATGATTAGCAATTTTATTTACGGTATGAGCCGGGTTGAAACACCATTTTTCTCATTTCTTTCTGACGACGATGTTCTACTTCCGAATTTCTTTCAAACAGTTATGGATGGCTTTAAATCATATCCGGACGCAATATTTTCGGCAGGCGCAACTGTACATATTACAGAACATGGTGAAGTTTTGAATGTACCGTTGCATCGCTGGCAAAGAGAAGGTTTCTATAATCCTCCGGAAGGATTACTCAATATGCTCGGTGGCAAGCACCCGGAATGGACTGCTATTGTCTTCAGAAAAAAGATTGTTGAAAAAATTGGGCTGCTGGATAAGGACATAGGGTATCCGATGGACCTTGATTATGAATTACAGGCATCTGCCCGATTCCCCTTTGTTGTATCAAAAAAGCCATGCGCTTTGTTCGTTACCATCAACACTTCATTTACCCACACCTTTGAAGATGACCAGTTCATCAAATGGGGGTTTCGTAGAATGATAGCTAAGCTGCAAGAAAATTATTTTTTGCCGGAAGACATAAGGGCTCATGCAACAGATAAACTCATCATCTGGTTTAGATGGATATTCTTCTGGAACGGTATAAAACTGATTAAGAAGAATAAATTTGATAAGGTTAAGACTATATCTAATGCGCTTTATAATGGATTAAATTCGAAAAATAAGGCAATACTCCTGTATACGCTTGCATGCTTTAAACATTATTTCCCCTTAGGCTATTATCTGTTTATCGTACTAAATAAAATTAGAAAACTATTTAACAAAGACAAAGAACAGATCATAATGACTAAAGAATTACAAAATCACTACGCTGATTTTTCAAGGTTCCTGAATTTGTAGATTGTTTTGCCGATCGTTGAAGAGTTTATATCTGTATTATAAATTATTCTTTATGAAATTCATCAGTATTTCTGTACTGTGTTTCCAGGTAAATTCTTTAATAAGTTCCTGTCCCCTGTTTGCAAGCTCTATCCGCATCGCATCGTTTTGTAACAAGTAAATTATATTTTTTGCCAATGCATCCGGATCGCGCGGCGGCGAAATAAGAGCATTCATCCCATGATGCGCATATTCCCGTATGCCTCCGCTATCGGTGGCCACCACCGCACACCCGCATGCCATTGCTTCGGCAGGAGGCAAGGCAAATCCTTCGGCCATGCTGGATGATAAAAACAGGGAACAGTCGTTGTACAGCTCAATTAATTCCCCCTCGGGTATATTGCTGTAATACTGTATATAGTGAGGAATACCTGCGGGCTTCCTTTGGGGACCAAAAAAGGCAATCTCCACATCGGGGTATTGTGTTTTGACCATCTCGATAGCCTTCAATCCGTCTTCCGGAGCCTTATAGGGAGCCGTTGAATAGAACATACCTATTTTTTTCGGTCTTTTGACAATACTATTCGTACATTTAAATCTTTTAAGGTCTATGCCGCAGGGAGCAACGATTATATCTTCTTTTTTTACGCCGCTTTGTATTGCGAGCTCGTAAAGCCATGTTGAAATTGCTATTTTTTTGAGGGGTAGCTTCCATGACGTCTCTATTTTTTCCTGAGTGCCTAAAAACGGGAAAAAATCTTGAACGAAATAAAACTTTCTTCCCTTATCGGAAGGATAACCCGCCACATATTCAGCGGTTGGCCAAAATGTAGCAAAAACGACATCGCTATCGGGAATATACCGCGAAGTGGGATGCGGGACATAGAGCATTTTAATTCTTGTGTCTATGGCCTGCCATTTAATTTCCGGCGGAAACATCCGCACTTTCCCGTACAATAAAAGATTGCGGAAATAACCGGCTTTCCTTTTT
>JAKAHI010000046.1 GCA_021815065.1 bacterium
ACGGGGAAGAAGTGGTGGGAAATGGATCAAGGGTTAGAGCTGGAAAGGGGGAAAATTAAAAAAAATTAATCTTATTTTATTGAAAATTTAATGATTACGGTATAATTTTATTTGATATATGGATAAAAGAATAAAATGTTTACGAGAGGATATGAAAACAAGAAGGCCAGGGCTGTTGGTCATGATATTCATGGTAACGAATATAATCCTCTTTGTTACAGCGCCCGGCCCGGGTTATGCGGATACGCCGGTTACCTTGAAGTTGTGTATCGAGAAGGCGATCCGGAATTATCCCGTTTCGGGCTATGCGCGTGCCAATGCCGGTCTGTTCAGCAGCGAATACAAACAATCCCGTGCGTTACTGCTGCCGTCCGTAAGCCTGTCCGCAAGTTATGGCAGGGCTTATGGATATGACCCCGCCATAACGAACGGAGGTATTGCCTCACTTCAGGCAATAGCTCAGGTAGACCTGTTCAGCCCGTCACGCTGGCTTTCAGCAAAACAACTCAAGATGTCGTTTGAATCTGCACGATTCGAACAAAAGGCCATGGAGAGCGGTCTTGCTTACACGGTCAAGAATATATTTATAGATGCCGTAACCTATGGAGAGGAGATCAAGATCCTTCAGGAGAATATCAACAGTCTCGGGGATTATCTGTCGTTGACAAAGCGGCTTCTTTCCACGGGGCTGGTGACGGAGAATGACGTGCTCAGGACCCAGATAGAGCTTGACAATACAAAGGCAAGGCTCAAATCATTCGATATAAAACTGCTTTCACAACTCAATACCCTGTCGTCCTTAACCGGTATTCCCATTACACCCCAAACCGTTTTAGCACTCGAACCGGTACCGTTCACCGTATCTGCTTCTTCTGATATCGACGAACAGATATTCAGCGATAATCCCGCGTTACAGGCCGTACGGTATGAAGAACGATCTCAGAAATATAATGTCAGCGCACAGAGGGCAAAGCACCTGCCCACCTTGAGTGTCGAGGCTGACGCCGGATGGCTGGCTGAGCCGCAGCCCATGGCCTATGGCCAGTACCGCGGCTATTCTTATCTTGCCATGCTTAACCTGCCGATTTTCGAGTGGGGCGCCGTTTCCTATGGTGTGGATGCAGCCAGGATGCGGCTTGAGAAGGTGCAGTATAACGAACAATTGCTTGTCAACCAGCTGAAGCTTTCCTATCGCAATGCCTTAAAAAATCTGGCAAGCGCTGTTGAACGCATAAACCTTTATCAGAAGGACATAAAGCTGTCCAAACAAAATTTCGAGTATTCCGAGGCACGGTATACCGGCGGAGGCCGGATAAGCAGTTACGAGGTCCTGCTGGACAGGCAGCTCATGACGACTACCCAGATGGATATGGCAACTGCCCAGGCTGATTTTTATAAGGCATTTTACGAACTACAGTTTTTGAGAGGTGAAATATATGGGAGATAAAAATATAAAGAGAGTTGGAGGGCTGAAGTCGGAAGAAAGAATATTGTCAGGCTCAATTGGACAGGTCGGACGTGTCCGGCTTGTCAGACAATGTTCTTCAGCGTTTATATTCGTCCTTGCCTCCCTCCTCCTCGCTTCCTGTTCTTCAAAACCGCAGGTCGCGGAGCAGGCACCGCAGGTCGAGGTGAAAGCTGCCCGGGTAGTACGCGGGAACGTCAATCACCTTATTCAGGCAACGGGAAGGGTGGATGTTTTAAAGAAGGTGGAGATCAACTCCCCGGTAGAGGGCGTCGTTACAGAGCTGCTGGTCAAAGAAGGAGATTTTGTCAGGAGGGGTAGTGTGGTTGCACGGTTGAGGCCTATCGAAGCTGAAGCGGCTGTTCGGGGCAGTGCGGCTGTACCTCATATAAAAAAACAGTATTTTTTGAAACTCGGCATACTATCGCTCTCTTCACCATTTAACGGGTATGTGAGCAGGCGGTATGTCAGCAGCAATGCCCTTGTTCAGGCAAATGCACCCATTGTTGCGGTGGAAGATCTGTCGAGCACCTATCTGCATGTGGACCTGCCTTCCCTGTATCTTGAGCAGGTCAAGATCGGCGATACCGTGCTTATCCATTTTTTATCCTTCCCGAATGACGTGTTCACCGGCAGGATTGTAACGATCAACCCCACCGTGTCCCAGGAAACCCAGACTGTAGCGCTCAATGTGAGTTTTCCCAACAAAGACCAGGAGATAAAGGACGGCATGTTCGCTGTTGTAGACATTATCAGCAGTACCCATAAAAACACGCTTGTTGTGCCGAAAGACGCTATCCTTTTTAATCCTGACACAGGGAGGGAATACGTTATGGTCGTCGGACAGGATCTTATCGCACGGGAAGTTACCGTTGTGACCGGCTATGAAGAAGACGGCAAGGTTGAAGTCCTCAGCGGTCTGAGTCAGGGACAGCTTGTCATCACGCAGGGAAATTACGCATTGGCAGGCGGAACAGCAGTGAAGGTGGTAACGGATACCATCATGAACACGCCGAAATAACGGTTAGCGCCCTATGGAGAGGACACGGATTGATATATACGGAGGATTCTTCAGCGTCACCCCTCTTAAGAAAAGAGGAGCAGGGGGCGTTATGAATTCTCGGAGTAGGTTGATAACAGCTGCAAAAAGTAACTCCCTTACTCCCTCTTATGTAAGGGGGATAACGCCGAAGTTCAGGAATGAGAGCGTCAAGAGCGATGGACATTTCGAAATATTTTGAAACACATAAAAAGGGCATAATCTTCCTCTCCGTGGTATTGGCGGCAATCGGCATTATTTTGCTCAATACCATGCCGGTCGCAATCTTTCCGGAGATCACCTTTCCAAGACTTGTCATTCTTGCGGACAACGGGGACATGCCCATCGAAAAGATGATGATAGAGGTGACAAAGCCGATCGAAGAGGCGGTTTACTCTGTCCCGGGCGTAACGGACGTGCGGTCTGCAACAAGCCGCGGTTCCATGCAGATCTTCGTAAACTTTGTCTGGGGTACGGATATGTTCAAGTCTCTCCAGTTGACCCAGAACGCCATAAACCAGATCCGATCCAAATTACCGCAAACCGCATCGGTCACAGTAAACTGGATGCGGCCGAGCCAGTTTCCCATTATAGGGCTCAGCCTGACCTCGGATACACTCAACATGGTCCAGCTGCGGGATATCGGTTACTATACACTCAGGCCTATACTTGGCAGGCTAAAGGGTGTTTCTCAGGTCGTGGTGCAGGGAGGGAAGATCAAGGAATACCGCGTTGTCGTAAATCCGCAGAGGCTTGTTGCATACCACCTTACGCTTGATGATGTGATCCACGGGTTGAAGGAGACGAATATCATTTCATCCGCGGGTTACATCGGCAAGGATTATGAGCTCTACATGGTCCAGCCGACAGGACTCTTCACGTCGACGACGGCAATGAAAGATACTCTGATAGCGAATAAAAAGGGCGTGCCTATTTACGTGCGGGATGTGGCAAAGGTAGAAACATCGGTGAAAAAGCAATACATCCGCATAACCAGTAATGGCCATAATGCCGTTTTAATGAACGTCCTGCGCCAGCCCGGTGCGAATACCATAGCAATAGCAAAAGAGCTCAAGAACAAGCTTGAAGAGCTCAAGTCTCAATTGCCCCCGTCGCTGCATATATCGACGTGGTATAATCAGTCCAGCCTGATCGAGCAGTCCTACGGGAGTGTCCGTGACGCGATACTGTTTGGCGTGCTCATCGCCATTATCATCATGTTTCTGTTCCTGAGAAATGTGCGGATCATGTTTATTACCGCAATCACGCTGCCTATTACGCTCATTATAACGGTCGTTTTGATGAAGCTCTTTGGCCAGACCCTGAACCTTATGACCCTGGGAGGCATGGCTGCATCCATCGGACTTATCATCGACGATTCTATCGTAGTGCTGGAAAATATTATCAGGCATTTTCATGCGCATGGTTCGAAGAAACGTGCGGTTGAAACCGGTGTGAAAGAGATACTGCCCGCTATCGTCGGTTCAAGCCTGAGTACGATCGTCGTTTTCTTCCCGCTCGCATTTCTCGGCGGTGTAACCGGTGCATTTTTTAAGGCTCTTGCCCTGACCATGGCATCTGCGCTGACCGTCTCCATGATTGTCTCGATTACCCTGACTCCCGTACTTGCCACGATATTTCTCAAGGATACGGAAAAAGAGGCAAAAGAAGGGAAGGTCATGAAGGCATTGACCGGCAGTTACGAGACTGCAATGCATAAGATTATTCGCAAACCTTTGTATGTTGTGCTGGCCATCGTCATGCTGGTTGCGGGTGCGTGGATGCTGGAGCGGCATATAGGAACAGGGTTCATGCCGGCAATGGATGAGGGCGCATTTGTCATGGATTATTTTACGCCGCCCGGGACAACGCTTGAGGAAACGAACCGAATTCTTAAAAAGATAGAAAAGATCATCCTCAGCATCAAAGAGGTCAAGTCGTTTTCACGCAGGACAGGCACCCAGCTCGGGTTTTTCATAACCGAGCCGAACACGGGCGACTTCCTGATACGTCTGAGAAATCACAGGAATAAATCCATCGAGCAGGTAATCAATGAACTGAGGCAGAAGGTCTACCAGGCAGAGCCCGGCAAGGTGTATGTAGATTTTGGACAGATCATGCAGGACTTGATCGGGGACATGACCGGCTCTCCCATGCCCATCGATATAAAAATATTTTCCGACAATACCGGTGTTCTCGATACCATAGCAAATAAAATAGCGGCTATTATCACGAAGATAAAGGGCGTTGTCGATGTGTTCAACGGCATTACGATCAGCGGTCCTGCAATAAACATCAATGTCGATTACCTGAAGGCGGGGCTTGTCGGTGTTACGCCGCAGTATGTGTCGGATTATGTTACCACCGCATTGTGGGGTTCGGTAGCAACCAGCGTGCGGGAGGGGGAAAAGGTCATCAATATAAGGGTGCTGATGCCTGCATCCGAAACGAATACCATAAAGAAGCTTGCATCGATGCAGATCGTTACGCCCAGCGGGCTTGTCGTCCCGCTGAAGTCCATTGCCAATATTCAGGTGATCGGAGGCGAGGCGGAGATCGACCGGGAAAATCTGCGGCAGATGCTTGCAGTTACCGGCAGGATAAGCGGAAGGGACCTGGGAAGCGTCATGCGTGATGTAAAGGCTGAATTGGCGAAAAAACTTACCTTGCCGCCGGGTACGAGCATCAGCTATGGCGGTGTTTACCGGAACCAGCAGGAATCATTCAAGGGCCTGCTCATGGTTTTGCTTATGGCCGTTGCTCTGGTGTTTACCATTATGATCCTTGAGTTCGAATCGCTCGCGGTGCCGCTTATCATCTACAGCGTTATCCTGCCGTCATTTTTCGGTGTGCTCGGTCTCTTATATGTAACGAAGACCCCTCTCAATATTTCATCCCTTATGGGCATGATTATGATCGTCGGTATTGTGGCTGAAAACGGCATATTCGTTGTGCATTACATTCAGGATGCTTTGAAGAGCGGACTTCCTTTAAAAGACGCTGTCATCAAGGCAGGCAGCCTGAGGATACGGCCTATAGTGATGACGGCATTCGCGGCAATACTCGCTTTAATGCCGCTTGCGCTGGGCCTTGGGGCCGGAGCACAGATGCACAAGCCCCTCGCCATAGCGATTATCGGCGGATTTTCGCTGTCGATATTCCTGCTTCTTATCGTTCTGCCGGTGATGTATTATTTGTTTATGCGCAATCAGAAAAGGACAATAAAATGAAAGGGTCATTGCGAGGAATGAAATGACGAAGCAATCTACTCGTAGAGAGGAAGATTGCTTCGCTTCGCTCGCAATGACAACCACGAGAAATTTGAGGTGTTATGTTTAAGAAGATCATACATTTTTCATTGACGCACCGGTTTCTGGTCCTGCTGGTGGTGGCGCTGCTGACGATCGGCGGCGTACTCACCTACAACAGGCTTGACAGGACATTGCTGCCGGACCTGAATTCACCCATTTTTAAGATATTCATAACGGATCCCGGACTGCCATCAGAGTATGTTGAGAGAGAGATTACTTTTCCCGTGGAGCAGTCGACACGCGGCATTCTCGGGGTTGAAAAGGTATGGTCGAAATCAAAGATAGGATTGTCCGTCGTTATCGTAAAATTCGTCTGGGGAACAAACTATTTTCAGGCGCTTGAACTACTGTCCCAGCGCATATCCGCTCTCGCACCCTTTCTCCCGCCAGAGATAAGGCCGCCCATTATATCGAATGCCGCAGACAGGATGTCCGAGATTATCCAGTATTATCTGACCGGCGATGAAAATCCCAAGGCATTAAGGGCCATTGCCGAGTACGATATCAAATATCAGCTCGAAATGATCCCCGGCATCTATGATATCACAAATATCGGAGGCGAGGTTGCGCAGTATCAAATCCTCGTCAATATGGATCGCCTGAAATCTTATGGCATTCCCATCGACAGGGTGGTGAGGGCGGTGAAGGATAATAATGTTATCTTTACAGGAGGGTATCTGATCAAGGGGCCTGTTGCATACTCCATACGGGGAAACGGATTGATAAAAAACTTCCACGACATCTCGCATATCGTTGTCGCAACACGTGCCAATGTTCCCGTTTATCTCGATACGATTGCAGATATTCGCGTAGGTCATCAGATCAGACAGGGCAATGCTATGGTTGACGGCAGGCCTGCCGTACTCGGCACCGTGGTCAAGCAGTACGGATTGAATGCAATGCCCATTATGAAAGCTGTCAGGGACAAGCTCGGGATCATCCGGAAATCCTTGCCCGGGGGTGTAACCCTGCATACGTATAATGATCAATCAACGCTCATCGATGCCGCAATAACAAACCTCAGGGATGCCATTATCATAGGCACGATTGCCGTTATCATTATCATATTTCTGATCATGGCGGACATCTCTACGACACTGGTCATTGCGATCATTATTCCCACAGCCATTATCATAACATTCATCTTCATGAAGCTTTTCAACGAGAGCCTTAACGTCATGAGCCTCGGAGGGCTGGTTGTCGGACTCGGTATCATGATAGACGCAGCTATCATAGATACGGAAAACATCTTCAGACATCTGAAGATGAAGCCTGATGACCCGCTAATGGCCACTCTGGAAGGCTCCCTCGAGGTGAGAAGGCCTGTTATCTATTCGACCGTCATTATCATTGTGGTGTTCCTGCCGCTCTATACGCTGCCGGGTTTCACCGGTGCTATTTTCAAGGACTTCAGTTTTACGGTTGTAGCGTCCATCATTATAGGATTTGTACTCTCGCTTACCCTGACACCGGTGCTTGCCTATATGTTGCTCAAACCAAAGGCCGCGACCGGTTTAAAACCCGCCCCTGCGGATTTGCAGGAAAAAGAAGGTCTCGTCGACAGAAATCTGAAACGTATCTACAAGCCGGCATTGACATTCTCGTTAAAGCATCCCTTTTATATTATCGGCGTTATGCTCGTTTCCCTGGTCCTTGTTATCGGATTATCAAGGTTCATAACGACAGGCTTCCTTCCATCCATAGATGAGGGCGCAATCCTCGTAAAGATACACATGCCGCCTGGCACAGCATTGGCAGAGACAACAAAAAGAGCAATGGCAATCTCCCGTATCCTAAGACATGCGCCGGACGTTGAAGATGTTATTGCTCATATGGGCAGACCGGAGAATGCCCCCAAGGACGAGGGTATCAGAAAATCAGGGATATTTTTAAAGCTTGTGCCGTGGTCAAAAAGAAAATATACCATTGCACAGATTGATGACTGGATCCGCATCCATGTACCTTCTACGAAAGACGTAGCCATTATCATTACGACACCGCTGACAGAGCGGCTCCAGGAAGCATTATCCGGCATAGCTGTCGGAGGCTCCCTTGCCATAAAAATATTCGGCAATAATCAGCATGTTCTGGATGAAAACGGCGCGCGGTTGTACGCAATGCTTTCAAAGATTCAGGGGATTCAAGATCTCTACATAGAACAGACAAAGAGTGCGCCGGGCATAGCAATAGATATCAACAGGGCAAAGCTCGGAATATACGGTGTTACGCCGCAGCAAGTTGCAGGCGATATTCAAACCGCACTTGCAGGCAGGGTCGCGACAATATACCGGCAGGGGATCCGGCAGTATGAGGTATATGTCCGTGCCATGCCGCAATTCAGGGACAGCCTGAAAAGCATCTCGAACCTTCTGATCGACGCAGGCAGCGGCAAGAAGATACCGCTGTCGTACGTTGCAAATGTGCGCTATCAGGCTGCGCCGTTTATCGTAAGAAGGGAGAACATGGAAAGGGTGCTTCAGCTTTCGTGCAACATTGCGGGAAGATCGACCGGTGCCGTGATAAACGAT
>JAKAHI010000047.1 GCA_021815065.1 bacterium
GCAGGCAGCCCGGTAGTTGATATTGCCTTATAAGAATTCATAGTACTGGTCTTGTAATACATCACAATATTTTGTTGATCCACTTTACATTCAATCTTAACCCTTGCATATCCTTTCCCTTGCATATTAAGCGTAAAAGACTGTTTACTGTTTGAAGCTATCGGCTTGGTATATTCAAACAGTGTATGTACCTCTTGAGCGTGTCCACCTTGCGCTAACGTCAAAGCAAACAAAAAAATCAATGGAATTACTTTATTTATCATTTTTGTCACTCTTGTTCTTTGCAATACCACTCACTCTTAAAAACATAAGCACTTTTAGCTTAAATCCAAACAAAGTGCTGATAAAAACGGTTTATTGCGGTTGTACTTTTATCCGTCACGGGAAACCCTCGTTCCTTACTCCTTTGTCTTCAAGAGCAGGGACCCGGTGTTCCGGCTTCCTGAGCGAAATTTCCAAATCATATGAGTTGGTTATCGCCGTAAAGCCAACGTCAGTCATGTCATTACCTCTCTGTGTTGTTGACCTTGTATAAGGATAGAACACTGTGCTCATTCATTCTGATTCTCTTGATTGTTCTTGCGGGCATTGTCATGACTCCCCATACCCATGCACCCCATCGGCATCATCATGCCCATGCCTCTGCGGGAAAAATCAAAATGATAAGCAAGGTCGATACCTGCATAAATATTACTTCCATCAAGAATTTTGCTGCTGCCGTTCACAACAGCGGGTACCGGCATATACAGGTAAGACACCCGTGCACCGATTGACACTGTTTTGCTTATAAAATAATCAAAACCTGTGCCTGCATTCACCCCCCATGTTATGATGCTGGTGTTATTCGTGTTCCAGCCGTTGTACATCATAAAGGAGTTCGAACCCAGCCTGTATCCTCCGATACCGACATCTATGACCGGTTGAATGAGCGCATGTGGTATGAGATCGAAATCAAGTCCGATATTCATGCCTCCAAAAGAAACAGACGTATCAACGGTTTGATTGTTCTCTATTCCCTTACCTGAATGGATCGAGCCAAGCATGCCAAGCTTTAATGCAAGCACATCTGTTATGCCAAATTGCATGTACATGCCGGCCCCTGGTCCTGGATTAAGATCTTTCCCTATATCATTGCCCAGGAAATCCCTTGCGCCGAGATCAACGCCGACAGACAATCCCTTGTCGGCGTATCCTGTTGCTGCACCAAGCAGCGTTGCCGTAAAGAGCATCATTGCCGTCCATGCTTTCGCATGCCGAAGAAAAATTATTTCCATATTCGTTCCTTTTTTTACCATTGGCATGGACGCAGAGATTAAAAACACTCAATCCCTGCGCCGTCTGCCAAATCACGCTTTAAAACAAATACTCGAGTTTGACCGAAGTTACGTCAAAATCAGACGGTGACAGGCTTGTATTCCCGTACTGTGCAAGACCGGGATTGTACGTGCTGAACAATGCCTGTTCCAGTATCATCTGCATGTTCTGCCATGGAAACCATGACAGTCCCAGCACTGTACCGGCAACATTTAGATCTTTTACCTTGCCTGAATTTTGATAGAGATATTTTACATAGGCACCGTATGTCCTGTCGTAGTAGTAGTCCGCTGAAACGGCAAGGCCGTTCCTCTGGACCCTTGTCCCGCTCACTCCGTAGTTGACATTCGAGTACAGATCCTGGCCGTAGAACCTGCCGTCGTTTTGGTCCTGATAGATTGCAAACAGCTCCGCAAGGTTCTTATCACCGATATATTGTACCTGTGCATCCACAGCGTAGTCGTAGTAATTATCGTTATAAGAGGGATCCGGTATGCTTGCCGTTGCCGGCGCGATCATACCCTCTCTGCCGAAATAACCCGACGCGCCTATTTCCGCGTACAGGTCATGGAACTCGGGGAAGTAATAGGCAAGACGCGGCGCCACGTCAACGCTGCTTGTATTCAAGGTCCCGGGTGTACCGGACAAACCGGCTAAATTCGCCTGAACAAAACTGCCTGCAGACTGACTGCCTGTTGGATGGTAAAAACCTACTGTTCCGAACAATCCTCCGTTATTGAAACCGCCCCACATGGCGTACAACTCTCCGCCTTCGACCATTGCCCTGTTCGGATCGAACAGCGTGTTATGTGTGCTCATACCCATAAGCTGCGATGTTAATCCCCATGTACCAAGGACATTCGACGGATCCCCGGTAAATACGGCATCAACACCCCGCACTCCATAAACAAAAGATTTGCCTTCAAACGTAGCATCCGGTGCTACGATGACAGTATCGACCATACCAAGGCCGAGGGTTCCTCCCTCATCATCGATGCCTGAAAATTCGAGAAATGTGCCCATATAAGGGGTGATCTTACCCGCCACATAAATGCTTGAATCCCCGATGAGATTAAATGTTTCTTTGTCGTTGTATCCCGAAGGGAATGATACGAATCCCTGTCCGGCTGTGGTAACCCCTTTCGGTACTATGCCGTTGTTTCCGCCGGCCTGATTGCTCCACATGGATACTATTCGCGCGGAAACCATCGGGATATTGTTGACATCCAGTATTGGTGCACTGCTTGAGTTAGCATCGGATTTAATTGTTTTCGATGCTGTCATGGTATAGCCGTGAAGCTTAAAATCCCTGCCAAAGGGCGTAAGGTTCGGATAAACCGTATGGCATTCATCACACGAAAAACCTGTCTGCCGTGTGTAGCTTGGAATTGCAAATGCCTTTCCTGGCAGCAGTGCCGTAAGCAGACAGAAAAAGCACACCAAGCAGGATACCCCCGGCAATGCCGGGAATCGCCTGTTTTTCATTTTTTCACAACGCTCAAGTCCGGTTAAAAATTGATTGATTTTTTTCATTCTTATTCTCCTCTTCTGAGTTTAAAACGGTTAAAATATAATTTATTTTTTATTCGGATGCTCGAAATTTTGTTTCTCCTTTATCCTACATGCATCCGGATCCGCCGTGCGACCCACCGCAGTTGTGTCCGCCCATATCCATAGTACCTCCCTGCTGTCCTCCCATGTTCATATGCTGCATATCCCTATTACCGCCCGGCTGTCCCTGCGTCACATTACCGATTGAACCGGACCGATCGCCTTGCTGCCCGTCCTTGTACTCGTTGCCGCTGTGTTTTTTCTTGTTCGTGTTTGATCCTGAGTTATCGGCAGGCTGCCCGCCGTCGTTTGTAGTGTCACCGTTATGCTTGTCCATGTTTGTGCTTGAGCCTTGATCTCCGCTCTGCACCTGCGTTTGAGACTGTTGCTGTGCTAAAGTTGTCAGCCCCGCAGCCTTAACCATCCCTGTCAGAGCAATAGTAAAAACTATCGCGCCAATGCCTGTTACTATCTTTTTCATCTACTTCCTCCTTATTTGTTTAAAGGACGATAAGGCAGGAACAGTGCCAAAAGCACATTTATCGAAAAATCGGCAGGTTATACCGGCACGCGGAAATGCACATGAATAATATCCTTCAGGAATGGAGAATAGTGTTCATTTTCAGTACGCAGGACCGGAAGGATTATCATACTTTTTCCCCGGGGAAAGGCAGGCGCAGGCCGATCGAATAAAGTATATTGTATACAATATATCTTGACAGAAACAAGGATATTCCATAAGGTATGCTTGAAGTGTACCCAGGCAGAAAAGAAGGAGACGAACATGATTCTGGTTGCTTTCTACCGGTAGGCACATAGATGGGCTGGATCGGCAATATGTTCCGGCATGAGCGGGCAAACTCAGACAAGCTCCTGAGCGAGATACAGAAGAAATTTTCTATTTTTTTAGACATCCTTGATACGAACAATCGTATATTAAAAATCATCGGCGACATGGAGGAAAAATCGCAGGGCGAATATCTTTTCGATATCAATTATATCCATACCAGCGTAAAATCCATCCATACGGGTATCGAAGGATTGATAGATAAGCTGATTTTTCTCGGCGGAGAAGAATACCTCATCTTAAAGGACAGGCTCAAGGTAATAGATGCCGATATCAATGCCCTGCTTTCCGGCAGCAAGTCTATTGTAAAGGACGACTTTACCCTGCCGATAGAACGGCTGAACAAAGAGCAGGCGTCCAGTGCAGGAAGCAAGATCGCCCAGCTCGGTGAAATCAGCTCAAAGCTCGGGCTGCTTGTACCCGAAGGTTTTGCAATTACCGCATGGGCATATAAGCACTTTGTTGATGCGAACGGCCTGCAGGAACAGATCAGTAAGAGTATCCACTCGCTCGATATGAAAAACTATGCCGACCTGATTCGTACCAGCGATCACATACAAACACTCATCAAAACAAGCAGGGTACCGGAGGACCTGGCAGTTTCGATAAAAAACAGCTTTTCGGATTTGACAAAACATTCTCCGGCAAAAGGCTTTGCCGTACGCTCAAGTGCCCTTGGTGAAGATACGCTTTTTAGCTTTGCGGGTCAGTATGCCACGTTTTTGAATGTAAAAGAGAACGAAATTATAGACAGATACAGGGAAGTGCTTGCAAGCAAGTTCACTCCAAAGGCTATTTATTATTTTCAGAGCCATTCTCTCTCGGAGGCACAACTCGCGATGAGCGTGGGTTGTATGGAAATGGTGGACTCTGCGGTAAGCGGCGTAATCTATACGCTGGACCCTGTCCGCCCGGAAGAGCAATGCATGTTGATCAACGCTATCTATGGTCTCGGAAAATATCTGGTAGATGGTACCGTAACTCCAGATGTCTTTACGGTGTCGAAGAAAGACGGTTCCGTAAGAGAAACAAAGCTTGCCCGGAAAACCATAGAGTTGATGATGAGCGGGACGGGCGGAACAAAGCAGGTGCCTGTACCTGAGCCGGAACAGGAGGCACCCTGCATTGACGATAAAACCATAAAACTGCTTCTCGATATCGGGCTTGCTCTGGAGAAACATTACGGATGTCCTCAGGATGTTGAATGGGCAATCGACCACAACAACAGGTTATTCATACTGCAAACAAGACCCCTGCGCGTTATAAAAACAAAAAACGCCGCTCTCCCCGACGTTTCAAATCTGCACGCCATTTTACAAGGGGGCACGACGGTATGCCCCGGTGCAGGGACCGGCATTGTGTATCATGCAAACACCCCGCAAGACCTCACCGGAATCCCGGACGGAGCCGTCGTGGTAACCCGTGTTGCTTTTCCCGGCATCATCCTGGTTATGAACAGGGTACACGCGATTGTAACCGAGCAGGGAGGAACAGCGAGTCATATGGCAACTATTGCGCGGGAGTACAGAATACCCACGCTGTCGGGTGTTCGGGGTGCGGCAGACATACCCGCGGGTAAGGAAGTGACCGTGGATGCTACCGGTGCTGTTATCTACGCTGGCAGGGAAGAACGGCTTGTTCAAGCGCGCCAGCCGGATTACGATACCATGGATCAGTCGGCCATTTTTGAACTCATCGGCAAGGTGCTGACGAGGATATCTCCGTTGAATCTCATAGATGCGACTGCAGAGAATTTTAAACCTGAAAATTGCAAAACATTTCACGACATTACGCGGTTTGTTCACCAAAAAGCCATGGAGGAAATGTTTTACTCCTGTTCGTCAATGGGATGCAAGGAAGAAATAGGCTTGAAGCTAAAAACGGACATCCCCATGTCCATAAATATCATCTATATTGATCGGTCTATGAAAGATTTCCAGGGAAACAAATGGATCGAGGAAGACCAGATTGATTCCGTACCGATGACATCGTTCTGGGATGGTGTAAACAAAGAGGGGTGGCCTTCAACCCCGAGTGTAACTCTCAGCGGTTTGATCTCCGTTATGTCAACCCAGATACTGCGTACACAGCAGAGCGACTTTTTGGAAAAAAGCTTTGCGATCCTGAGCAAGGAATATATGCTGCTCGGACTGCACATGGGGTATCATTTCAGTACGGTCGAAGCACTGTGTACGGATGATGCGGACAAAAACTATATAAGGATGCAATATAAAGACGGCGGCGCAGCGCTCGACCGGCGGATCAGAAGAATAAGGATGCTCGCAGAAATCCTGTCGGTCCTGGGGTTCTCCAATTTTATCGAAGGAGACTTCCTTGATTCATCAATTCACGGTCAGAACAGCAGCCTCATAGCAGCCAATCTCCGGATCCTGGGGCGATTGTCCATGATGTCCAAACAGCTCGATATGGCTCTTCCCAACGATTCGATCGCCGGCTGGTACAAGAATGATTTCCTCGTACGGCTGGGACTCACGAAAAATACCTGTTGAAGGAAGCCTGTGAACCTATCGATCAACCGTATAAAATCGTTTATGAATAGCCTGCTGGGCTCGCGCTATTTTGCGGTAATAACCCTCGTGTTGTTCCTTTTCATAATCGGAACGGCCTTCTTTTTGGTTTATCAGAATGCAAATATCATGCGCAATCAAATCAATGACGATTTTAATCAGCAGCAGCTTATCCTCGCACGGCAGGCCGCGGACCAGATTCAAACGAACCTGAACGACATAAAAACCGGCGTTCTCAGTTTACAACAGCTTATTCAGGGAAGCTCTCTGAACGCCATCAAGGAGGCAGTGAAGGTTGTCTTCAAGCAAAACCAGAACAAAGGGCTTATCGATATCGGATTTACGGACGATACGGGAAATGTTTTCGAGGTATACAGTTTCAAAGATACATTCGCATCGAGGGAGGGACAATTTACAAAAACTCTGGGGCTGGGCAATGCCGGCACCATGGTACTCGGCCCTCTGCAGATTGTAGAATCGCCCGGGGGTATGATGGCAATTACCGGTATGTTCTCTGCAAACGTAAATATTCCCGGCACCCATATCAAAAAGCTCTTTGCCAGAATCGATATTACGAAACTGGTAAAAAATGTAACCAGTAATATTCGTTCCGGCAAGACCGGTTATGCGTGGGTTATAGACGAAACAGGGATGTTCCTCTATCATCCGGAACAAGAATTTATCGGCAAAGACGCCTTCTCTGTCAGAAAAGAGAGAAAACCGTATATAACGTTCGCCCAGATCAACCGCATCATGAAGGAGCGCATGTTGAACGGCGAGGAAGGAACCGGCATATACATAAGCGGATGGCACAGAGGCATTCACGAAGGCGAAATAACGAAATTGATCGCTTTCACCCCCGTAAAAAGCCCGCTTTTGACTGACGGACACATGTGGTCGGTTGCCGTCGTGGCCCCGATCATCGAGGTTGCGGCTGCAGTTCACTCCATGTATGTACGGCACTTTGCCGCCGAAGTGGCACTGATAGCCGGTATGTTTTTATTCGGGTTTATTGTAATAACCTATCAGCAGGGGATATCCAGGGCATTAAAAGAACAGGTCAGCGAAAAGGAGCGGTACCTGTCAACGGTTCTGCAGAACTCTGTTGATGCAATAATCTTTATAGACAACGATAATAAAGTCCAGACATGGAACAAGGGTGCCGAACTGATCTTTGAATATACGGCGGATGAGATGATCAATCAAAGTTTTCACAGGCTTGTACCCCCGGAGCTCGATGCCGAGACAGAGATAAAAGACATAGAAAAACAAGTTTTGACGCATGGTTATGTGAAGGATTACATAGCCCCGCGCATAACGAAGAGCGGGAGAAGAATCGCGGTCGATATATCCCGCACCCTCGTTCAAGCCCGTGATGGTAAGATCATAGGAAGTACCGCCATTATAAAAGATATAACGGATAAAATGGAGCTGGAGCAAAGGATATACAATACGGAAAAGCTGGCATCTATCGGTACCCTTGCCGCGGGTGTTGCCCATGAGATCAACAATCCGCTGTCAATAATACTCGGATTTACCGACCTTCTGAAAGAGAAGTTCAAACAGGGTACGCAGGAATACGATGACCTCAAAATTATAGAACAGCATGCCAGCCAGGCAAAAATGATCGTGGAAAACCTGCTTGGGTTCGCAAGGATCACCGAGGGTTTCGAGGATACGGTAGATGTAAATTACTGCGTAGATACTGTTGTAAAGATCGTAAAAAATACCCTGATGACAAAAAAAATAACTATCGTTTTAACACTGCAGGAGAACCTGCCGAAGATACGCGGCGACAGCCGCGAATTCCAGCAGGTAATTTTCAATCTTATCAATAATTCTGTGGCTGCTATGAACGGGATGGAAGGAACGCTTACCATTTCTG
>JAKAHI010000048.1 GCA_021815065.1 bacterium
GGTGAAAGACGCAGAAAACAAATCGTTCTATTGCGCACAGTCGTGGATTTCGGACAGTGACTGGGTCGTTGTTGTTTTACAGGCCATGAAAAATAATATCGAACCGCTAACCGGTGCTATGAGGGTGGGAGAGATATTGTTCGTAAGCGGTATATTATGTATCTTTATTTTATCCTCCATAGTCTCGACGTGGTTTACCAACAAATTATATGCCTCCGATACGCAAAGGGCAATATTAAACAACCAATTGATCCAGGCAGAAAAAATGGCGGCAATCGGAAGGCTTGCCGCGGGTATCGCTCATGAGATTAACAACCCGGCCGCCATCATAAACAATGAAGCGGGGTGGATGAACGACCTGATAAACGATACCATAAAAGATGGGGCAAAATTGGACTACACCGAATTCCAAAAAAGCATACGGCAAATAAAAAAACAGGTGGACAGGTGTAAAAGTATAACATCGAGATTGCTCGGCTTTTCCAGGCGCGTTGGAGAAGGTACGGAGCCGGTCGATATCAATCAGTTGCTCGACGAGGCCCTCTTCTTTCTTGAAAAGGAAGCGAAACATGAAAACATCGAGATCCGGAGAGAATATCAAACGGATTTACCGACATGGTACGGGAATGCGTCGCAGACTGAGCAGGTATTCCTCAATATAATTACCAATGCGATGGATTCGATACGCGGGAAGGGTATGATAACATTGACAACCCGCAGGTTCCAAAACAACATAGAGATCGGCATTCATGATACGGGAAGCGGCATACCGAAGGAATATTTACCGCGGATATTCGAACCGTTCTTTTCGACAAGACTGAATAAGGGTGGAACAGGGCTCGGGCTTTCCATTTGCTATGAGATTGTAAAAAGTTTTGGCGGCGACATCTTTGTGGAAAGTGAACCTGGAAAAGGTACGACGTTTATAATAAACCTGCCGGTAAATGACCATGGTAACGTTCAAATATAACGATGGAGGAAAAAATGGAAGGTATCAATATATTGCTGGTTGACGATGAGATAGAATTCGTAGAAACACTTTCGAAAAGACTCGTCAAGCGGGGGTTCAACGTCCTCTTTGTAACAACCGCTTCAGATGCCGTCGAAAAGATAAAAACGGTGCAATTCGATGTGGCGATAGTAGACGTCAGAATGCCGGAGATGGACGGCATAGCGCTGCTCGGTGAAATAAAACGGATGAAACCGCTCATGGAAGTGCTCCTCCTGACCGGTTATGCATCCGTGCAGTCCGGGATAGAAGGCATGAAAAAAGGTGCATTTGATTATATTATGAAGCCCGCGGACATCGATGAGCTTGTCAAAAAAATCCGGGATGCGTACGAAAGGAAGAAACAACAGGAAGACCGGATCGGCAAGGCGGAAAACAAAATTTCATCGAACAAGTAAAGACGATATCCTCAATAACGCTTGACAATATTTTCACACCATCTTACTATTTTGTATACAGTATACAAAATGTGGAGGTGATACCAATGTATACCACACACGTGAAAAGGTTAAAATTGGCCATGGTCAGAGTAATAGCACTCCCCTGTCTCTTGCTCTGGTTCCCCGTATCGTTATTCGCGGGAGAAAAGGCACAGCCGCTGAATTTTATCGCTGACACGAACGGGCTTTCAGGGATGGAGCTCTGGTATGCAAATCTTTACAATTCAAACAAGTTTTACTGCGCCCTCGTTACGATACTTGTCATACCTATTGTGGGGTTTATCCTTGGTTCTATTGCCGACTTTTTGATCAGCAAGACAGGCCTTGATCTTAAATCAAGAGCCAAGTGAAGGAGTCATTATGGAATGGTACTACATGCACATGCCGATTTCCGGTGTATCCATATTCTGGCCCGGGCTGGTTTTACTTGGATTCGGTGTGGGTGTTATCGGAGGTTTTTTTGGCATGGGCGGCGGCTGGCTCGTAACGCCTGGATTAAACATACTCGGATTCCCCATCAGTTTTGCAATCGGTACCGACCTTGCCCAGATGTCTGCCAATTCAATCGTCTCCACCATGAGACACGCAAAGTTCGGTAACGTCGATTACAAGCTTGGGACGATCATGATCATCGGTACGCTCGCAGGGGTGGAAATGGGAGCTCGCCTTGTCATGTATCTTGAGATGCTCGGTGTTGTTGGAAGTGTAATCCGGTATTGTTATATGATTCTGCTTGTTCTTATATCCTGGACCGTTTTTGCCGATATAGCGAAACAAAAAAAACAATTTGTGGTAGGCGCTACGGAAGAAACGGCCGTCGGCATAGACTGGTACAAGCGGCTGCATAAGATAAAGATCCCTCCCATGGTACATTTTAAAACAGCGGGGGTATACTGTTCAGTGTGGCTTCCCGTCACGATCAGCTTTTTTATAGGCCTTGTATCGGGCACCCTCGGCATAGGGGGAGGCTTGATCGTTTTGCCGGCATTTATATACCTTATCGGATGCCCGACGCATGTTGCGGTCGGTACGAGTCTTTATGGCGTCATGTTTTCCGGTTTATACGGCACGTTCACCTATACGATGAAAGGGAGAACGGAGCTTGCTGCCGCTTTGATCATGATACTCGGTGCAGCACTCGGTGCACAGATAGGGACGATCGCAACAAAATACATAAAAGGCTTCGCGATAAAATATGCATTCGGCCTGTCCGTCATAGGTGTTTTTATATCGATATTCCTGAAGCAGTTCGCAGACAAATTCCCTGGAGCCGAACATCTCTTGCTGGATATCTCGAGCGTGATTATCTTCGGGCTTGTGATTCTGCTTTGTACCTATATAACGGTTAAAATGGTCCAGGGAGCACGAAAAGAATTACGGGATAAAAAAGCAAAGGCCCTTGTGAAGAAGGCGTGAGTATTCTATGATCCGGTATGCAATCAATACAACGCATGATCCGTAATTTATTTAACAGACTACTCAGAACCGCAATAAAATTCCCGTTTACGAACAAACCCGCGCCTTCCAATTTATCATCATCCGTGATTCATCGCTACCATTCCTTACAGGAAATACTCTATTACAATAATGATATCTTAAAACTTATCGGTGAACTCGAAGACAAGCTCTCCGGCGATAAGCTCTTCGGACTCGACTTTATAAAAGGTATTGTCGGGAAGATTACCCTGAACACCTTTCAGCTGATAAAGGCAACGAATCATATCGGAGATAACAGATATGATACCCTCTACGCGAAGCTGGAACTGATCAACAGGGATATAGAACAAATGCTCGATGTGAGTAAAACACCGTCTACACAGGCCACTGTTTTACCGTACAGGGATATTACAAGAGACATGCTCGATGCTGTAGGCGGGAAGAATGCGACCCTTGGAGAGATAAGAAACAAACTTGGTCTGACGGTGCCGGATGCGTTTGCAATAACAACGTACGCTTATGATACTTTTATACGTGAAAACGATCTCTACGGCAAGATCCGTAAAGAATTGAGTATGCTCGATCTCAATAATCAGCTCGGCATCGAATCGGCAAGTCAAAAGATACAATCCATGATAGAGCACAGCACAATGCCTGCGGGGCTCCTTGCGGCTGTCAACGATGCCTTTGGTGCCCTGGAGCAGTCAGCAGGGAAGCCTGTCCGTGTTGCAATACGGAGCAGTGCTGTACAGGAAGACGGCTTTCTTTCTTTTGCCGGTCAGTATGAAAGTATGCTCAATGCAGGCAAAGAAGATATACCGAGGGCATACAAACAGGTAATTGCAAGTCTTTATTGCCCGTCTGCAATTTTTTATCTTGCGCATAAGGGATTGGCAGGCATCGAGCAGAAGATGGGCGTTGGCTGCATGAAGATGGTCAATGCCAAGACCGCCGGTATTATTTATACGAAGGACCCCAACGATCCCGGAAGCACGCTTCTGTTGATAAATGCGGTTATGGGTCTTGGAAAGTCCGCGGTTGACGGTACAGCCACCCCGGATGTTTACGCAATCGATCGCAGCAGCGGTCAAATAGTAAACAAGAGGATCGCACAAAAACAGAGTATGTTATCCCTAAACCCTTCCGGCGGTATTCTCAAAACAATGCTTTCCGGGAAAAATAACGAACCATGTCTGGATGACGGCCAGATCCTCTCTATGGCAGAAAAGGCTTTACAGATAGAAAAACACTACAACGCACCGCAGGACATTGAATGGTGTATCGATGACAAGAATGAATTTTTTATTCTTCAATCAAGACAACTGAAATTTTCTTCCCGTGTTGCAAAAGACCGCAAAAAATATGACGGTTATCAGATACTCATGGACAAGGGAAACATCGTTTGCCCGGGCATTGGTTCGGGAAAGGCTTTTATCTTAAAAGACGAAAAGGATATTGCACGGATACCTTTGGGATCCGTACTCGTAGCACCACACCCGTCCCCTGCCCTTGTACGGGTCATGGACAGGGTAACTGCCATTGTTACAGACACCGGAGGTATAGCCGGGCACATGGCTACGATGGCAAGGGAGTTCAACATTCCGACCATAACGGACACAGGGACTGCCACGTCAGCAATAGCCGATGGTGAGGTAATCACCGTTGATGCGGATTCAGCGTACATCTACAGAGGCACGGTGCAATCGCCGGTTAAACCAAAAAATACCGTTACCCCTCTTATGAAAGATACACCGGTTTACGAAATACTCAGGAAGGTCAGCAGATATATAACTCCTTTAAACCTGACCGATCCCATGAGCAAGGAGTTCGGACCGGAGTTCTGCACCACAATCCATGATATTACCCGGTACTGCCACGAAACAGCCATCTCCTCCATGTTTGCCGTAGGAAACGAAGTCACCGGGAATGAGCCGGTAATTAAAGTTGGCATACCGTTGCCTGTAGATCTCTATGTCCTTGATATAGGGAACGGGATACACGGTGAACTGCGAAACAGAAAAATGAAAATGGAAAATATCGCATCCGTACCTTTTCATGCCTTTATGAAGGGTTTTACCAATAGCGATATACGATGGTGGGAGCCGAGGAGAATCGATCTGAAAGGCTTTTTTTCCGTTCTCTCTTCCAGTGCGACGCGTGTACTAGATCACGAAAACCCCATCGGGGAAAGGAGCTATGCCATTATTTCAAAAGACTATATGAATTTCAATTCGCGGGTTGGGTATCACTTCAGTACTATCGACGCTTACTGTGACGATATAAAAGACAACAACTATATTACCTTTTTTTTCCAGGGAGGAGCGTCCGAGGATGTAAGAAGGCTCAGGCGGGCAAATTTTCTTACCGGCGTACTGAATGCACTCGATTTTTCAACCGACACAAAGGGTGACCGGGTCATGGCTTATCTGAGGAAGTACGATAAAGGGATCATCGAACATAAACTCGATATGCTCGGACGGCTTACGCTCTGTGCCCTGCACCTTGACATGCTCATGACATCCGATTCGAGCGTCGACTGGTTTGTAAAGGCATTTCTTGACGGCAACTATAATTTCGAACTCCCTAATCAGAAAAAAGCATAACCCGAAAAATGCGTTTGAAAATGAGGAAGTTTATGTAATGAGCGAAAAGGCCGCGTCAAATAAAGGTATTCTTCGAAAGTCCGATGAGGAAACCATACCGGGTAATAGCATATAAACATACAGAGGACTAAAAGCTCGTTTCTATAAGGAAACGTATAGATATCAGGTGGATCGCGGGATTGAGCGAATAAGTAAACTTCCTTATTGCATTTTTCGGGATAAAAAAACACCCCGGAGGACCCGGGGTGCAGTACAATCTATGAACGTGCTATGAACGTGATTATTCTAAAACAGATATTCTAATTTTACAGAGGTCACATTAAAATCAGATGCTGCAAGACTATGATCCCCATACTGTGCAAGACCGGGATTGTACGTGCTGTACAATGCCTGTTCGACCATAAGCTGGACGTTCTCCCATGGATACCATGACAACCCCAGGATTGCGCCGGCAACATTTATGTCTTTTACCTTATCGGAACTCTGATAGAGATACTTGACATAGGCGCCGTAGGTCCTCTTGTAATAGTAATCCGCTGCTATGGCCAGGCCGTTCCTCTGGACGCTGGTTCCGTCCGTGCCGTAATCCGTTCCGGAGTACATGTCCTGTCCGTAGAACTTATTGTCGTTTTGGCCCTGATAGACGGCAAACAGCTCAGCAAGGTTCTTATCACCGATATACTGTAACTGTGCATCCAAAGCATAGTCGTAGTAATTATCGTTATAATAGGGGTTCGGTATGCTTGCCGTTGTCGGCGCGATCATACCCTCTTTGCCGAAATAACCGGACGCGCCTATTTCCGCGTATAGGTCATGGGACTGAGGGAAGTAATAGGCAAGACGCGGGGCCACATCAACACTGCTTGTATTCAGCGCGCCGCTGCCTGCTATGTTGCCCTGCACAAAACTTCCTGAGGTCTGGGTACCCGTCGGATGATAAAATCCTACCGTTGCAAAAAGGCCGCCATCATTGAAATTACCCCACATGCCGTAGAGTTCACCGCCTTCAACCATTGCCCTGTTCGGATCGAACAGCGTGTTATGTGTGCTCATACCCATAAGCTGCGAGGTCAATCCCCACATGCCTAAGGAATTTGACGGGTCTCCGGTAAATACGCTGTCAACTCCCCGTATGCCGTAAAGCAGCGATTTGTCTCCGAGCGTTGTTTCCGGCCCTGTAAGCGCAACATCGACAGCTCCAAGACCAAGACTGCCGCCTTCATCATCAATGCCGGTAAATTCAAGGAATGTACCCATGTCCGGTGCAATCTTGCCGCCAAAATATATGCTCGAATCACCGACGAGGTTGAAGGTCTCCTTATCATTATACCCTGAAGGGAATGACATAAATCCCTGTCCTGCCGTTGTAATGCCCCTTGGCACGACATGGTCTCCCCCTGCCTGGTTGCTCCACATGGAAACAATTCTGGCAGAAACCATCGGGATCCTGTTTATGTTCACTCCGCACATTTGTGCGTTTCCACTCGCCTTTACGCATTCCGCAGTATCCATGACATATCCATGGAGCTTAAAATCCCTGCCGAACGGCGTCAAATGCGGATAAACAGTATGGCATATATCACAGGCAAATCCCGTCTGCCGCGCATAGCTCGGGATTGCATGCGCATTCTTCGGTAAGGCCAATGCAACCGCACACAGCAGGCTCAATACCCCCAATATCCCGCCGGATCTTGGCAATACCCTCTTTAAAAATTTCGTGCCCGTTTCAACGTTGATTTCTGAAAATAAACTGTCCTTACTCATACATTCTCCTCCTCTTTAGATTTAATGTAAATATCAGCCATTATCTTTCTTATATTGTCTTGTTCGTTTTTGTAACCGAGCACACGGCGCTTCCATTGAGTACCAGATAAACAGCGATGGAAAAGAAGGCTATGTGTTCAAGGATGTCCCCATAATCGTGAATGCCGAAGGTCGTCATAACGCCGATCAGCCACAGCCCGGCATAGATTGCAACAAACTCCGTGTAAACACCCAGGATCAGCAGCAGGGAGACCAGGCCGTCGCTGAATGCAATAAAGTGTACAAATTCAGCCGCACTCACCGGCAAAAAGTGAATTACGAACGAACCGTTCAACAGGTTGATAAATTCATTGGGGGCAAGAAATGCCTGCAAAGAATTCGAGAGAAATGCACACGCGAGTCCTATTCTTAAAAACAAAGAAGAATATACTCTTAATGTTTTCACCATAGTACCCCCTTTTGTTATTTGCTTTTGACGCTTACTTTGCCGTCGACTTGAAATAATCTATCAATGCATTGATGTCGTCATCTGAAAGGCTTTGCTGAGGCATGGGCACTGTGTATTCTTCAAGGAGTTTTTTTGCCGTTGGATCAGATGCCTGCATTTTTGCTGTATTCTTGAGCCAGTCTTTCAGCCATTTTGTTGTTCTTATCTGTGTTACACCCTTGAGATCGGGCCCCACCAATTTACCCTTTCCAATGGTGTGGCACGCGCTGCAGCCGTTTGTTTCAAAGACCTTTTTACCTTTTTCTGCATCCGCTTGAACGGTAGAAACCGTTTGAGGCTTTTGAAGAGATTTTGCTTCTTGGGCATGTCGAACGATTTGAACCTTTTGAACAGCCTTAT
>JAKAHI010000049.1 GCA_021815065.1 bacterium
TTTCAGGATGCCGTTGAAATCATCATCAATGGCCCTCCTGATCGCTTGTAACTCCTTTGTAGTCGGCGGATCATGAGTGATGAACCTTTCCTTCAATCTGACAGCTCCATTCTCTATCGACACAGCCAGCTCTATAGTCTCCGGACCACCCACGGACAACTCGGTACTGCCCCCGCCGATATCGATGACCAATGCCCTTTTGCCCTCTATTGCAATACCGTTTACGGCACCGGTATGGATAAGCCGTGCTTCCTCACTGCCGGATATGATCTCCATATCGAACCCCGTTTTTTCCTTAACGAGGTGCAAAAAATAATCCGAATTCTTTGCGGTCCTCAACACGCTTGTGGATATCAGACGAAGCCTGTCGATCCTGTATGCGCTTATTACGGAATGTATCTCTAAAAGTCCGTTGAGCGTTCTTTCTACAGCCGTCTGTTTCAGCATACCGTCCGCAAACATGCCCTCACTGAGCCTGTTCGGATACCGGATATATTTTACCAGATCGTAATGACCGGCCGATCCCTGCCCTATCGCGAGCCTCATGGCATTGGTCCCGAGATCGACCACAGCAATCTGTTTCATGATGAGCGGTTATCCCCCCGCATTCCCCGGAAGTTCCCCTTAATCATTCTTTCTGAAGGTCCCGCCCGAGTCTATCCATTTTTTTACATTTCCAAGAGCAGTTGGCAGGTCCTTGCGCGTCAGTGCATCTTCAATGAATCCGGGAACGAGCAGGCCGATATCGACCTTGCTTCCGTAGCGCGCAAGCGTATGCGTGTCGTCGACTTTATAAAGCTGATAGTATCCATAAAGCTCTTTAAGGTCGTTTTTGTAGTTTGGATCGAGGTGCCATGATAACCTATACGCAGCGTTGTCAAACTTGTGGTCCACACGGTACCTGATATTAAAAAACATTATTTTGAGCATGAATTCGGTAATATTACCGTTATTATCGCCCTGAATTATTTTCGCTACCCTGAGGTGCGGCAGGTATTCTTTCTGGCGGTCCGTCTGTTTTAACATGTCCCACACCTTATTTATCGGCTGATCGAACAACAGGGATGCCATTATCAGGGACTTTTTGTTTTTTCCCTCGCCCGAATCCTGTTTCAGGACGACTATCTTGCCCGCTTCAAGGCTGGCAATATCGGTAACGCTCAACCCTTCGAGCGCTTTGGCCGGCAAGGGAGGAGAAGAAAGTTTTACACTTTCATCACCCACAACTCTCACGGGAGACAGGAACAATACCATCAGGAACACACCCAACCCGGCATACATCATCTTTTCTAAACTCCGCATACTTCTTCCTCCTGTAGAGATTATTTCTTTCATTGGATTGCTTACAC
The DNA here is from genome assembly GCA_021815065.1 of bacterium. Lineage (GTDB taxonomy): Bacteria > JAMCPX01 > JAMCPX01 > JAMCPX01 > JAMCPX01 > JAJYLM01. The sequence continues at coordinate 1,350 of JAKAHI010000049.1, forward strand.
CATTTCTGTTACAATGTCATCTACTAATGACCTCTTCCTTGACTATTCGCGACTTCATTCATTAAAAGGGTAATTACCGGAGGCAGGAGAATGATAAGAAAATATATATGGATTGTTTTGCTCTTTGGCTTGCTCCAGTCTTGCACCCACAAATCAAACGTTATCAGGATAGGCGTTGCAGGCCCGATGACCGGAGACCAGTCCGTTTTCGGAAGGGACGAACGGCGCGGGGTAAAGCTGGCTGTCAGCGAATGGAACCGGAAGGGCGGCGTGCTGGGCAAGAAGATAGAACTTATCGTTGAAGACGACCAGCATGATCCCCGGCAGGCTGTGGCCGTTGCAAACAGGCTTGTTACGGATGGCGTTGCCGGAGTTATCGGCCATTTTAACAGTAATTGCTCGATACCCGCCTCTGCGGTTTATCACAGGGCCGGTATTCCCATGATCTCCCACGGATCCACGAACCCCCAGCTTACGGAACAGGGGTTCGATAACGTGTTCCGTGTATGCGGCAGGGACGATCAGCAGGCACGGGTTGCCGCTGATTTTGTCTGTAAAACGTTAGGACTCTCGAGAATAGCGATCGTTCAGGACAAAACCACCTATGGCCAGGGCCTCGCGGACGAGTTCAGAAGATGGCTGAGCAATAATTGCAAAGTCGTCTATTACGGCACAATCATCCAGGGGGACAAAGACTTCCACGCGGTTCTCACGAATGTAAAGGCGCAAAGGCCGGATCTGATCTACTTCGGCGGGGTTTATCCCGAAGGAGGGTTGCTCGTCAAACAGGCACGCCAGCTCGGCATAAAGGCCCTGTTCATGGGCGGGGACGGCATCATGGGTCCGGAGTTTATAACGATAGCGGGCAGTGCTTCCGACAACGTGTATGCGACATTCGGTGCGGATATCAACAAGGTAACGTCGGCAAAACAGTTTATCGAAAGCTACCGGAAGCTTTACGGGGAACCCGGTCCGTATTCCGTCTATGCTTATGTTGCCGCCACCATCCTCTTATCGGCGATAAAAGATTCCGGTTCTTCGGATCCGTCCGTCGTTATAGCGTACCTCCATTCGCACCGTTTCGATACGGCACTCGGCACCATAGAATTCGACAAAAAAGGAGATGTGGTCCACAGCCCCTATGTTATATGGCAGGTCAGGAACGGACGCTTCGTGCAGTTGTAGAGGTAAGAACAGGGGTTACTTCGTATGCTTCGGCGAGGTAAGCCGCTCGAATTTTTCTATTGCCTCCGGATGCCCCACGGCAATCAGTATGTCATTTTTGTTTAACAGAAAATGCGGCGACGGGTTGTAAATAAATTCGCCGTCGGGCTTCCTGACCGCAATAATGGTAATATCATGAAGCTGACGTATTTTTGCCTGTTCGACCGTCTTACCGTGAAGCTCGGAACCTTCCTGAATCATGAGTTCTTCTATCTTGAGCTCGAAATTGGTTTCTGCGGTTGCAAACTCCATAAAGTCTATTACATTGGGCTTGATAACGCTCTGGGCAATCTTCTCCCCGCCTATGATATAGGGCGATATTACCCGGTTGGCACCTGCTTTGTAGAGCTTGGAAATCGACGTGCTCTCCCCTGCCCTTGAGATGATGTACAGGGAGGGATTCAAGTCCCGTGCCGTAAGAACGGTATAGACGTTATCGGAGTCGTTTGCCATAGCGGCAATCAGACCTTTTGCCTTGTCTATGCCCGCCTTCTTTAATATACCTTCATCCGTACCGTCGCCCTGAAGAAACAGGTAATCGTTCGTATCTATAATATTCATGATGGCCGGGTCTTTGTCTATGGCTATAAACGGTACGTTACTGGCCTTCAGTTTATTCGCAACTATGGAGCCGATCCTGCCCAGTCCGCACAGGATATAATGATCTTTCAGATTTTCTATTGCCTTTGTCACCCGAAACCTCCCGATGGTCCTTTTTAATTCTCCTTCAATGATGGCCTTAAACAAACCGCCTGCGCCATAGGTAACGAAACCTATACCGATAGCAATCATAAAAACGGCGAACAGCTCGCCTTTCGGATCGAGGGGGTGCGCCCCTCCGCTGTACCCGACGGTACTCAATATAACGATTGTCGTATAGAGGGCTTCGATAAAGCTGAACTTCTCGATATACATGAATCCGGCAATACCGATGGCCAGAATGCTTACAAGGATGAAAGCATACCGGTAGATTTTATGCGGTACAGTCATACCTTGTAATAGAAAAGCCAGTCTTTATGCCGTTTATCTTTCCCTCTTACGATATCGAAAAATCTTTTTTGTAAACGCTGGGTGATTTTCTCGGGCTTTCCTGTACCGATCTTTCTGTCGTCCACCTCGCGTATCGGCGTAATCTCCGCCGCAGTACCGCTGAGAAATGCTCCGTCAGCTATATAAAGCTCGTCCCTGGTAAACCGGACCTCCTCGACGGGGATACCGCTCTCCTTCGCAAGCTGGATAATCGTGGCCCTCGTTATGCCCGACAAAATGGATGTCAGGGGCGGTGTTTTGAGGACACCGTTCTTAACGATGAATACGTTTTCCCCGCTGCCCTCTGCCACATACCCTTCGTCATCGAGCAGTATCGTCTCGTCATAACCCGCCAGTTTCGATTCTTTTTTTGCAAGAATCGAATTTACATAAGACCCGCCGATCTTTGCCTTGCTCATGGCGGCATTCACATTGTACCGGACATACGATGAGATCTTTATTCTGATACCGTTCTTCAGGCCATCATCGCCGAGGTACGCCCCCCACGGCCATGCAGCTATTGCTATCTGTACCGGATTGTTTTCGACATAAAGTCCCATGTCCCCGTAACCATAAAATGCAATCGGTCTTATGTAGCCTGCCTTGAGTTTGTTTATTTGCAGCGTTTGCACAATGGCATTTTTGATCTCCTGCCTTGAGTATGGATAATCCATCAGCATTATGTGGGCGGAATCGAAAAATCTATTCACATGTTGATCGAGTCTGAATACCGCGGACTTCCCGTTGTCCGAGGCATAGGCACGAATACCCTCGAATGGTGCAACGCCATAGTGCAGGGAATGTGTCAATACGTGCACCCTGGCATTATCCCATTTCACCAGCTTGCCGTCCATCCATATATATTCTGTTTTCTGAATCATGCTTTTCTTCCTCCGTTACTTAAAGAATTTCTTGAATACTCCCTTTTGGCCTTTTTGGGAGAGTTCAAAAGCCCTTATTTCCCTCAAGGCATCTATGTTCTGCTGATTTTTGGCGTACGCCGTCTTGAATGCCTCGAGCGCTTTTTGTTCCTCGCCCTTCACTTTCAATATTCTGCCGAGAAAGTAATAACCCGAATCATGCTCCTTGTTGAGCTGCAGCCCCCGCTTTATATATTCCAATGCCTTTGCCCGTGCTTCTTCGGAGTTCGGGTCCAAACGGAATATAGACCATCCGAGGTATGAGAAGTATTCACCCTCTGTCGAATTCAACTCAACGGCCCACTTGAAGTTTTCATAGGCCTCTTTGAGGTTGTTTGTTTTCATGAGGATCTGACCTTTCTGGAATTGGAGTTCGGCCTTCACGATTTTATCCGCTTCGTTGTTCTCGATCTGCTTTTTCCCGGACTTGAGGTATTCATCGTACTTTTTACGCTCGTCGTCGTTGGTCAGCGTTTCATACGCGGTGGTAACAATCGTAAATATATCGGATGCAGCCTCCTTTATCTCCGGCGGATAATCGAAAAAATGATCCGGATGGTATTGTTTTGCAAGAACGAAGTAAGCCTTTTTTATCGCTGCACTGTTTGCCTGTTGATTTACATGAAAGCACTCGTAATAATTTTTCTCTTTTAATTCATCGAGCTTGTCCTTGAACTCTTCGATCAATTTCCTGTGTGCCTCGTTGAACTTGACTTTTTCTTCTTCCATCGCGGCCTCGGTCTCCTTCTGCTTTTTGTCTTCGATAAACCCCATCCCCATGAACAAATACACCAGGCTTGCAGCTTCTTCCTGTTTCATCTGTGCGCCCGCCAAAACCTGACCGAGCGTCCTATCCGATGTCATTTTCAAAAGAAGGTTCAATTCGGTTTGCGACAGGCTGAACAGCGTCGGGTCATACTGTTCTTTTCCCTTCCCGTATGTCGTTTCAGCGTTCTTGCTCGCGAATTCCAGCAAAACGTTCTTGGGCAGATGCATCTTCACGCCTTCGATAATAAGGTTAAACAATGACATGGAAAACTGAGAGACGATATTTTCGGGAAGCGCGGTCTCCCGGAAATGAAACGCACCGTCGCTCATGCTGAAGGTATACACAAATCTCATGCGGAGCTGAAGCTTCAGGGCATCGTTGATGTTGATCGGCAAAAGCCCCCTTTCCTGCAAAACCGCCCCGTGCCGCTTCTTTTTCTCGAGGACCTCTTTCAGGGAATCTTCATAATCGGGCTGGCTTATCAGCCCATTCTCAAACAACACCCTGCCGAACGTCTCTTTCAAAATGTTAGACCTTCCACCGACGAGTAAGCCGTTTTTAAAATATAATTCTTTTTTAAACTTGCCCGCTTCCACTCTCATGATACCCTCTAATTTCATTGTTGCTATATTCCTCAGTACAGCTACCAATTGAGGGTTGTTTATATGTCCGGAACTACTAAATCCTGCCATGTATTTGTTTATATACTGAAATCGAACAAAAATTCAATAAAAATATTGCAACATCGCCAACTTTTGATGTAAGTATAAAAAATGTTTATACACGCAAAGAAAAAACTTATAGGTCTCGGTTCGGTCCTGTTTTTCATATTGGCCATGCCGCATTACGGTTCAACCGACGGCGCCATACCTACGGTACGGGTCAAGGTCTTTCATGACGTTTCAACCCTGCACATAGAAGGCCGGGACATCCAGCTTGTCGATACCTATAGGAATTTATACATATTCAGGAACCCCGGCATTTCCTACATCATCATATCCGCAGCCAGCAACGGCATCATGGTAAACAAGGCGGTGTATCCTGCCCGCATGGTAACCCTCATCTTTTCAGGGGGGGCAGTACGAATAAACGGCACGTTATTGAGAGGACACCTTGAGATAGCCCACACAGACAACAGCCATCTCATCGTCGTCAATGAAATCAATCTCGAATCTTATGTTGCCGGGCTTGTCAATGCAGAGATGCCGCATAATTGGCCCCTGGAAGCACTCGAAGCACAGGCCGTGGTCGCCCGGACATACGCATTATGGCAGAAGTCGAGGCACCTCGACCAATACTTCGACATGGAGAACGGGGTCATGGACCAGGTGTACGCCGGGGCCGATTCCGAAGACAGCAAGGGATGGGAAGCCGTGAACGCAACACGGGGGCAGATCATAACCTACGGGGGCAAGCCCATTCTCGCGATGTACCATTCCATCTGCGGCGGGGAAACGGAAAACTCCGAGGATGCGATCGGATACAAATATCCGTACCTGCGTGCCGTAAAATGTGATTTTTGCAGGATCGCGCCCGGCTTCAATTGGAAGTATACTGTCGGGTTCAAATCTCTCGCAGACCGGTTGATTACAAAGGGCTATACTTTGTCGGAGGTATATGGGTTCAAAATACTGAAGAGGAGCAGGACACAAAGGGTAATGACGGCCCGGGTCATCACCAACCGCGGGAATATCGACCTTGACGGTGTCACCCTTCGCGGGGTCTTGGGATACGATAAACTGAGAAGTACCTTGTTCTGGATACAGGTTAAAAATAATAAAATATTTTTTAGCGGCAGAGGATTCGGACATGGGGTGGGTATGTGCCAATGGGGAGCTTATGGTATGGCTAAAAAGGGATACAACTACCGGCAGATTATTCATTACTATTACAAGCAGGTGCATATAGAGAGGTTTTATTGAAAGGTGTTGCGTATGGCAAATTTTAATATTCTTGAAAAACTGCAATCCTTTATAAAAAAGGACAAGGCAAAAAGCATCGGCATTGCCCTCGGCGGGGGTGTCGTATGGGGTACGGCGCACATAGGCGTGCTCGAGGCAATCGAAGAAGAAGGGATAAAGATAGACGCCATTGCAGGGACATCTGCGGGAAGCTTAATAGCGGCACTGTATGCCTTCGGTATAAATTTAAAGGACATTAAATCCTCTGCAGAAAAACTCCACATGTCCGACATATTCAAACTGCGGCTGCCGAGGATGGGACTCGCCTCTACGGAAGGCCTCGGAAAACTTATCAAAAGCTTCATCGGCGACGCGAAAATCGAAGATGCAAAGATACCGCTGGTCATTCCTGCTGTTAATCTTATAACCGGTAAGCCCTATCCGTTTACCCGCGGCCCTGTTGCAGAAGCAGTCATGGCAAGCAGCGCCATTCCCGGTATTTTTGTACCGGTACGTATCGACAACCAGCTCTATGTGGACGGTTCGCTCCTCGCGGACGTTCCGTGCCAGATACTCAAGATGAACGCGATAGACTTTATCATCGGTGTTGACCTCGTCGATCAGGAGACCTTCAGAAAAGAGCCGACCAATATTTTTGACGTCATCATGAAGAGTATACACATTATGATAAACGAGACGCGCATGGAAAGGCTGAAGTTTGCGGATGTGGTCATAAGCCCCGATGTTCATGATATAGGCCAGTTCGATTTCGACAAGATACCGCTGCTCATCAGGAGAGGGAAAGAGGCTGTATCGAAACATATCGAATTCATAAAAAAGAATGCCGTAAAGACCCAA
>JAKAHI010000050.1 GCA_021815065.1 bacterium
TCCGATCATAATAAGGCCTGTTGCCATAAGAAATGCATAGATGGTAAACGCCGGCCTTCTGCCAAACCGGTCGGCAACAAAACCGAAGGTTGCATAACCAATGAAGCCGCCCGTCTGCGTTATTATCATCCATATGCCGGACTTCGTCATCGAGAAATGTCTCTGTTCATAAAGGTATCCTGGCAGCCACGCATAAGTAAACCAATAAGCAGACATAATAAATATTGCGAGGAGCAGGGACTTCAGAAACGTTGCGATATAATCCGATGAAAACAAGGACAGGAAACTGCTTCCGCTCTCATCCTTTGCAACAGCCTTTGACAGTTTTCCGCTCTTTATCATACTCTTGCGTTCTTCCCAGAGATCGGATTCCGGAAGTTTTTTCCGGACTATGATAACCAGAACCGCAGGCAATACGGAAATCATGAATGAAGCCCTCCAACCTATTAACGGCGACAGAAAACCACCGACCAGTGCAGCAAGGGCAACGCCGACGGGCGCTCCGGTCTGCATAAAGGCACCGAACCTTCCCCTTACCTTTGGAGGGAATGTTTCACCAACATAGGTTTGTCCCGTTGCCCATTCACCGCCGACACCTATGCCCGTAATGATCCTGAACAGGATGAGAAAATAAAAGTCCGGAGCGAGACCGCTCAAGAACGTCCCAATACTATACGTAAGGATGGTCCACTGCAGAACGCTCCTCCTGCCATATCGATCCGCGAGTACACCGAAGACAATACCGCCGAGTGCAGTCGCAGCGAGTGATGTACCGAGTATATAAGAAAGATGGATATTGGAGAGATGAAGCTCCTTTCCAATCGGGATAAGAAGGAATGTATAGAGGGTCAGGTCGTAAAAATCGAACACCCAGCCGGCCCAGCTCATCAAAAGAATGTAATAATGCTCTTTTATGGGAATATCATATTCGCTTAAAAGTTTGCCGTTCATAAACTTTATCATTAAACCGATCGGTATCCTTTGGCAAGAAAAAGGTTGAGCCTCTCTTTATTGACAAAATCTAAGTTTACGCTATGTATAGCGTATGAACTTTAAAACGCGGATAACGATTGCAAATTCACTCATAACCGTCATTGCCGTCGCTATCATATATTATGTAGCCATTAAAACCATAACCTTCACCCTGGAAACCATCAAATTCATTTCCATTGTGACGATATTCGTCGTCATCATAGCCTTGACCATACAGTACCTTGCGAGTTTGAAACCGTTTTCGATCATACGCGAATTCGAGAAACGGTTGAAAAACAACACTATGGACGAACGGTTTACCATGACAGCTTTTTACACCGCTGTTTCTTTCCCATTCTATTTTATGAGTGTATCCGCTGCACAATGGTATTTCTCTTCCGTAATTTATTTCATACTTCTCTATGGCTTTACGCAGGCAGGATTAATTACCGCCCTAAAAACCGTATTTGCCATTATCAGCGGTGCAACCATTGCGAACATATTCCAATATTTTGTTTATCAACGGTTGACCGAACCTCTCGTCATAACCATTCAACAGCATTTGAAAGATGCGGAGATCAACATAAAAAAGAGAATCGGTATTTTTACAAAGATCTTTTTCAGTGCTTCCCTGCTGATCATTATCTTTCTTATATTTGCAAGGACTATCAGCATGCAGCTCATGACCGATGCTCTTCGGTCGAACGGCATCGAGTCGGCAAAACTGGACATGGCAGGCTCTATATCAAGGGTGGATTCCATTCTATCTCAGGGCCTTTCCGCAGAACAAACGTCATTGGAATTATCCAGGATGAAGCTCGGGACACACGGTTATATGCTTCTGATGGACAGTTCTTACGATGATGTCTTCAACATATCCGAGAACTATACCGGCGTTGTTCCTTTAAAAATGCTGGCTGCAAGGGATGTGTATAATGACCAGACCATCGAAGCTACCTTGATCAAGATGCCGATCAGCAAGGGACTCTACCTCGTCGGTGTCTACTCATGGTCGGATTATGCCGGTATATTGGCCAAATTCGCCGACGCTATCAACTGGCTGATCCTTACTGTTATACTTGCACTGGTCATGGTGTCCCTCTACGCTACCCTCGACATCTATCTTCCGATCAAGGCAATCGGTTCTGCAGTGGAAAGGCTTACCAACGGAAATTTCTCCACTCAATCAGGCCTGTTTGTGGAAGATGAAGCCGGAACAGTGTCAAACAACATCAGGAAGACAACGGAAAACATCAAGTCCGTCATCAAAACAATAAAATTATCAAGCTCGAACATTGCTGACATTGCGGATAAAATGATGAATTCGATAGACCTGACAAAGGAAAATGTTCTCATCCTCGACAAGGAAATAAAAAGCAATGCAGAGATCATCGCATCTGTACAAAAAACACTCGACCAGCTTATGGAATACATCGAAGGACTCATAAACTCCATAAATGATACAATCATAAACAGCGATAAGATGCAGGAATTTATGGACAGCAACAAAGATGTATTCTCCGGATTAAGCAGCTCAATTACCTCCATTATTGCATCAAACAACAATCTTCTTGACACCATAAAAAACATACAAAAAACTACCGCAGAGAGCATCAACACCGGTACGTTAAACAATTTTGATTATCTAAGAACGACAAACATGCAAAATGAACAGGCCGTCAAAAGATTGGGAATTATCATAGAATCTCTGACAGACAATATCAACAGACTGAACGCGGAGATAAGAAAAGGCGGAAGCAATAAACAAAAAATCGATGTGATCTTCAATAGTTCTCTTGCCACGGTTTCTTCCCTTAACGATAATGTAGAACGAATAGTGACAGACCTGAACAAGATAGACCTTGTCATCGATGATACGAATTTACTGGCTATGAATTCCTCGGTCATATCCGCTCAGGCAGGAAAGGCAGGCAGGGGTTTCGATGTTGTGTCCGATGAGATTACAAAACTTGCCAGTGTAACGCAGACAAAGATCCTCGAGGTAAAAAACCTGACAGAGCTCCTCGTAAAAGAAAAGGATACGATAAAGAGCAATATATACGAAAAAAAGAGATTCATGGATAACGTAGACAGCAGGTTAAGCTCTTTCCGTGAAGAAACAAGCATTATAACAAACCTTACTCTCCGTCTGAAGGAATCTTACGAAAACATTGTAAAAACCGCAAACAACCTGCACTCGAAACGGGAAAAATTATCGGCAGATGCGACGGCAGAAAAGGAAATGCACCATCTCATGAAGACCAAGCTCATGTACGTAGAAAACAGTGTGACGGACATAAATAAATATTCCGCCGATCTGAAGGATGTTATCGATTCTATCGTGCATAAATGGGGGGATTACCGGGAAATCATGGGACAAATACCGGCTGAGCTTTCTACAATCAACGCACCGGCAAATACGATCAACGGTTACATGAGTGTTATCAAAACAAAAACATCGGAGATACACGCGATACTTGACAGTATAGCCGAAACATCCCGTCACCTGAACAGGCAATTGGGCCATCTCGATATACGGAGCGATATCGAAAGCATATCGGATAAAATAAATGAGGAACCAAGAAGGTACAGGATACTATGATAAAGGCGAACCGGATTTTGACGGTATTCTATTTAATTATCCTGTTTGTGGCAATCAGCATATTCAGTGCCCTGCTTTCGACCACCCGTATCATAACGATAAACGACCATATAGTAAACATTGTCCTTATCCTTGTTTCCACTTCAATCGCCGGTCTTATTTTTTATCTGGTCAACCCATTAAGCCTCCGCAAAGTAAAAGACCTTCTGGACGAAACCTTCACGGCGTCTTCAGAAAAACATCTGGATATGCTTGTACGGTATCCGTTCGCCATTCTGCCGCTGACCTTCATAACGGAATTGGCAGGAATGTTCGCATATCTCATTACCGGCAGTATTGCGAATATAATAGAATTAGACGGTACACTATCCTCGCTCGGGGGCATCGCGGTTACCTTCCTGTTTGTGTTGATCATCGGTGAACTCTCGCAGATATATGTATTCAAGATCGTAACGAACACTTCTGCCTCAAAAGCCATCAGGAAGTTAAACATCATCGAATTGAAAAGCATATATATCCCCATAAAGTATAAGCTCATCGGTGTCTTCAGCATGATATCGATAGCTGCGTTTGTCATCATTGCGTACGCTGTTTTCAATAATGCCGACCGGTACATAAAACAGAGTTTATACAATGACACCATGAAATCGGCATCACTCATTGCCGGTGCGATCGATCAAAATCCAAACGCAGACAGCATATTAAAAGGAATAGCTGGATCTTCCGGGGGCACATACAGGATCTATGTATACAAAATTCACAGCGGTACGATAAAGGCTTATTCCCGGTCAACGCTCAGCAGCCGGATAATAAAGGAATTAAGCACGGAGAACATGGTGCCGGATACACAGAACAAACAACTCCTGTTTTCTCTCCATAAGCCGCTCTTGATTGACGGGTCACCCCATCTTCTTGTTATCGGAGCCAGAGACAGTCTTTACATGAAGCTATTGTACCGTTTTATTTCCAATATGACCATAGCGGGTATTTTTATACTCTTCATAGTGCTTATCACAACATTCCTCATTTCCAACGACATAGCGTCCCATGAAAAGAAACTTGCCGATTACTCTGCGGCCCTCTCAGGGAATAAATTGTCTCAAACACCGGGCTTTTTTTCAACCGATGAACTCGGAATGATCTCTTTAAACTTAAGAGCACTCATGCGGACCTTTAAAGAATCAAGGCTCCGTACGAACGAAAACGTGTCCGGCATGAACAGTCTGATAGGTGCGACGTTCAAAAATATTGCCGCAGTAAGATCAACCATTACGCAGCAATCGAAACACACGGATGACTTGTTCGGCATAATAAATTCTATAAAAGACATTGCCCGGCAGATAACCGATCTGAGTGTGCCGTTCAGGGCGAGAATAGAAAAGGACAGCGAAATCATTTTTCGTGCGATACAACGGAATAAGGAAACGAAATCTTCCGTGACCGCAGCATCAACGCGCATTACAAGGACGTTAAAATTGATCGAGAAAGATGTGAATGCATACGAAGACATGAAATATACTATAAACAAACTGAAGACCATACTCCTTTCGGTTGATTCTACCACACAATCGTATACTTCGGTTACAGGCACGGCAAACACGCTGCTGGACGGATTTACAGGTTTAATGACCGATATAAAGAAATCGAACATCGACGGCATGGAACTTACGAAAGATATCGAAGTTATAATAAACGAAACACAGAGTATAGCGGAAGGCGTACTTTCCCTTTTATCCTCTTTTCTTTCCCACATTCAGCAGTCGGATGAAATGCTGGGTATGATAAACAACGTCGCGGAGCGTACAAACCTCTTGTCCGTCAACGCCTTTATACTCGCCTCTTCACCCCAAACCGAAGGAAACAACTTCAGGGTCGTGGCGGAAGAGATCAAGAGGCTCGCAGGGAGAGCAAGAACCGGCTCCAAAGATATCTCGGATTATATAACAAAAGTGCGAAGAAATGTTGATGAGGTTTCTACCGGTATAAAAGTCATCAACGGCATGTTTACCGGATTGAAACAATCCATGAGTGATATCAATTCCATTACACAGAGGACAGAAGAGCTCTCGAACTCGGCAATCGATATAGCCGCTCATATAATCGGCGGGACTACAGGTAAAACCGTGCAGAGGAATGCCGGGGCTGGTTCTTCAGTGAATGCGCACAGCATGGAGATTGTATCGAAACTGACGGAAGACATATCTGCCACTTTGGACAGTTTACAGGGCATCGGCCGTGTCTTCGGTCAAATTAAAGACACGCTCATTAATTTAGCGGAGATCAATAATGCCCACGATACGACATTACTATCCATAAGCAACGCTGTCGAGAATATAAAATCGTTTATAGGTTACATCAACGACAGCCTTGCGATCGACATAAAAGAGCAGGTAGCTTATTCCTCGGATTCCGCAAAGGAGTTAATAGACCATATAAGAAATAATGAACAGAACATTTCAGACCTCGATACCATCATGAACCAGCTTATACAGGAGCTTGATCTCTTAAAGGAAAATATAAATTTATTCATAGTTTAACACCATGCATCTTTTCACCTCAGAGGGTATCGTTATCCACAAATTGAAATATCTTGAATCCGATTTAATCGTAACCATTTTCTCGATTACAGAAGGCAAGTTAAAAGCAATTGTAAAGGGAGGGGTAAACAGCAGGAAAAGGTTTCCCGGAGCTTTTGAAGTCGGGAATATCGGAGAGTTCGGGTTTACGGCCAAAAACCCATACCAGCTTATGTACATAAACCATGCAAAGGTGAATAATTATCTTATCGATTTAAAAAAGGATTACGATAAGATCATCATGTTATTTTATATATTGGGTATTACCGATGCGATGCTCATTGAACATCAGAGTCACCCAAAGCTGTTTGAATTTTTGGTTTATACAATCCAATTTCTCGAAAACAACAAAGCGCTCAATCAGATCAGGCTGTTCTACGAATTCCACCTGTTAAAGGAGACCGGGTTGCTCCCTGCCATAGAAAAATGCGAATCGTGCGGTAGGCCGTTTGCCGGTAACCGGGTAAATTTTCTGCAACAGACAGGGAAACTGGTATGTGAGTCCTGCATACCCCATAACACCGGAACATTCGCAATACCGGACAATTTATTGCTGCTGATAAAAGCGGTAAACAACAATTCTCTGAACGTGGACGAATTTCTCAAAGTGGATGTACCTCATGCTATGTTCGATATTACAACAAGGCTCATGAGCAATTACATAGATAGACCATTGAAAATATGGCAGATGATTGATACTATTCAATAATCCTCTTCTTTTCCGATTTATAAAAGGATGAAGGGGAATTAAATTTACTGAGAAAAGAAGAATACTATGAACAAAGATTATATCGACAATACACAGATAGACCTCGAGCAGCTCCATGATGATTACTATGGATGGAAACAGCCAGAAAAGCCTAAAATAAAGATACTGACGCCCTTTATCTTATTCTGCGTAACGTTTATTGCCGTAGTCTTTGCAGGTGCATTTCAGTATGGGGTAAACCCTTTTACCAATTTATCGGAGGCATACAAAGGGCTGCCCTTTGCGCTCATCCTGATGGGTATTCTCCTTTCCCATGAAATGGGACATTTTCTTATGTCTAAACATCACGATGTTGCGGCAACCCTGCCCTACTTTATACCTGCGCCGAACATACTCGGAACATTTGGGGCATTTATACGCATGAAATCGCCTATTCCGGACCGCAACGCACTCGTTGACATCGGTGCAGCAGGACCGATTGCAGGCTTTATCATAGCGCTGCCGGCCCTTATAATCGGTATTAAGCTTTCTCCTCTTGTACCCATAGCATCCGTGAGCGGCATTACATTGGGGGACTCGTTGCTCGTTAAATTTTTATCGTTCATAATAAGGCCGGGCATACCTGCCGGTTACGAGATAGGACTCAGTCCTATAGCATTTGCAGGCTGGATAGGCATGTTCGTCACCGCAATGAACCTCATACCCATAGGTCAGCTCGATGGCGGGCATATTGCATACGCACTTTTCGGCAAATGGTATAATGCGATTGCAAGGCTTGCGCTTATCACGCTCGTTGTCATGGGCATATGGGGATGGGAGGTATGGCTTTTCTGGGCATTGATTATCCTGATCCTCGGTATCAGGCATCCAAGCCCCATGGACCCGTATCAGCCTCTCGACACAAAGAGAAAAGCAATTGCATGGTTAGCGATAATCATATTGATAATAACGTTCATACCGGTCCCATTTTCAGGATTGTAAGCGTTCAACAAAGCTAACCGCTGCATCATAACTCATTGCGGGAAGTACCGCCGGATGCGGGACGACGAAGCAATCTGTAACTTATTGGTTTACCCGAAAAATGCGTTTGAAAAATAAGAAAGTTTATGTGATGAGCGATAATCCCGCGTCAAATAAAGGTATTCTTCGAAAATCCGATGAGGAAACCATACC
>JAKAHI010000051.1 GCA_021815065.1 bacterium
ATGCAGGTGGCTTCGTTGCCAGGGTGGTGCCATCAAGTAAAACAATACAGACATATTCCACCGGCATATCGCCTTATGGTATTGCAATAGATCCATCAGGCAATGTATGGGTGGGGGATACCGGATCAGGTTCGAGTGCCTATAGTTCTCTTACCGAGTTTGCCGGATCATCTGTATACTCTTCTTCTTATGGAAGCCCGGTGGGCTCAACCTGCGTTGAGTCCGTGGCCGTGGACGGTCTGGGATATGTATGGCTTTCCGGCTGCGGCGCTGTCTACGTAGTTAAGGCGTCTACCGGAACAGAAACAGATTTGTTCGTATTTCCTTCCGGCGGTCCCGGGAATCTTGCCATAGATCAGAACGAGAATGCATGGGTTGTCGACCTCGATAGACTGTATCTGATGAGTCCGCCAAATAACCCCGCATTAATGTACTCAGCCAGCGGTGCACAATTTCAGGGCATAGCAATAGACCAGGCCGGTAATGTCTGGGTTACCGACGCTGCGAATGCAACCCTTCTTGAGTTCAACTCTTCCGGAACGTTACTTGCCACTTTTGCTGTCGGCAATAATCCCGGAGGTATTGCAATAGATGCTTATGGCGATGTATGGGTGGCAAATACCAATGACAACACGGTTACCGAGTGGATGGGCATTGCAGCAGGCCCGCAGTATTTCCCGTATACAGGTCCCCAGTTTCCGGGCGGCCAGCCGTAACAGGAAACGCGGTTTACTTCTTCTTCGGAATGGTAAAATGGAAGGCGCTGCCCTTGTTCAGGGTGCTTTCCACCCATATTCTTCCGTTGTGGGCAAGCACGAAATGCTTTACAATGGAGAGCCCGAGTCCCGTGCCTCCGAGTGCGCGTGAACGTGCTTTGTCCACCGTATAAAACCTCTCGAAGATCCGGTCAAGTTCGTTCGAGGGGATGCCGGAGCCCGTATCCCGTACGACTATTTCTATGTCCTTATCGTTTTCGTATACGGAGACACTGACCTCTCCCCTCTCATTGGTGTACTTTACGGCATTGTCGATAAGATTGAGCAGGATATGAAATAGTGCCTCCCGGTCTGCATAAACGACATCGAGTTCATCCGGTATCGTTACAACGAACCTTTCATGCTTTTTTTCGATATCGTTGTTCAGCAATGATTGAATTTCATTTATAACATCCGAGACACTGATTTCCTTGGGACTGAATTCGGATGAGCCCCGGTCCGCCTTTGAAAGCACCAGCATATCATCCACAATCCTCTGCATCCTCTTTGCATTCTTATAAACGATAGTCACAAACTCTTTATTGTAATTTTCCTGCAGTGCCTCGAGGTATCCGATGATTGATGTCAGCGGCGTCTTTAATTCATGCGATGCGTTTGTTATAAAGTCCTGCCGTATTGTCTCGATCTGTTTCAGCCTTGTTATGTCCTTTAACGTCATGAGGTAACATTGTTCCTGGGTACAGTATTCTATATTTTTTATGCGAAGGCTGAACTTCTTTTCTTCCGGCGTAAAAAAGGAAATCTCTTTTTGATTCATCGGTGAACCCGACACGACGGCGTTGAACAGCGCTTCTGCCTCATAGCTCCTCAGGATGTCCAGAAAATAGATACCGGTCAAATCCTTGCCGAGCGAAGCAAACCTCTCCATATAGTCATTTGCATAGACGACACTCCCGTGCCTGTTTACGACAAGGATGCCTATATCAACGGTGTCCATGATCTTTTTTATGTCACCGATGTTCCTGTTCAACTGTCCCTCTGATTCTTTCACCTTCGTTATGAGGAGTTTTACAACGGATGCGATGTCGTCCATACCCGGGGTCGATGAATAGGGAAGATTGTATATCTGGAGGTCGTTGCGAGCGGAGGAGACCATTTGCTTGATCA
Source organism: bacterium (assembly GCA_021815065.1). GTDB lineage: Bacteria > JAMCPX01 > JAMCPX01 > JAMCPX01 > JAMCPX01 > JAJYLM01. The sequence continues at coordinate 1,884 of JAKAHI010000051.1, forward strand.
ACGCCTTTACCCGCTTCGCATAAACGACAGCGGCTATAATACCGATGAACACGGAAATGAGGATTGTTATGAAGAGGGATAATTCTATGCCGGCATTTTTGACGAACAGGACAATAGCCCCTGTGAGCAGGGTGAGTACCGTAAATATGATGAATGCGGATTTATTCATCGTTGAATTTATAACCAATGTCCTTGATATTCTGAATATGGTCGTTCAGATTGGATAATTTCTTTTTCAGCCGTGATATATGTACATCAACGGTGCGGGTCGTACCGAAGTAATTGTACCCCCATATATCCTGCAGCAGGGTATCCCGCGATAATACGACGCCTCTGTGATCCAGGAAATATTTTAACAGCTTATACTCCTTCGATGTGAGAATTACTATCTTACCCTCGTAACGTACTTCATGTTTTATATCATCTATTTCCAATTTATCAAAGATGATTTTTTTCGGTGCGTTTACGGCTGCTTCGTGGTCCATGCGGCGCATGACCGCTTTTATCCTGGCAATAAGTTCACGGGGGCTGAAGGGCTTGGTCATGTAATCGTCCGCTCCAAGTTCAAGACCGAGTATCTTGTCTATTTCGTCGGACTTTGCCGTAAGTATGATAACCGGTATGGCCGCTGTTTCCCGCTGGCTCTTCAACTGCCGCATAACCTCATACCCGTCTTTGCGCGGCAGCATAAGATCGAGAATGATAAGGGCCGGCGCTTTTGTTTTTACCTGCCACAGTCCTTCTTCACCGTCTGCCGCGGTCATGGGCAGAAAGCCTTCCTGTTCCGCGTAATGGGATATGAGATTGGATATGTCTTTGTCGTCCTCTATGATGAGGATTTGTTTATTCGTCATCGTCCAGCTCCTGTTCTGCAAATCTTTCCGATCTTTTGCGCTCTATATGGTCGAGCACCTTTTTTCTCAATCGTATCGATTCAGGAGTAATTTCAAGCAATTCGTCTTCCTGTATGAATCCCAGTCCGTATTCAAGGGATAGTTTCAGAGGGGGAACGAGTTTTATTGCATCATCGGATCCCGCAGCCCGTACATTGGAAAGATGTTTTTTCTTTCCCGGGTTCACAACAAGGTCCGATTCTTTATTGTGTATGCCGAGGATCATGCCGCCGTATACCTTATCGCCCGGTGACAGGAACAACGGGCCCCGTTCCTGGAGGAACCACAGCGCGTAAGCGACGGCGACCGTTTGTTCTTTTGCAATCTGGACGCCTTTCTTGCGGGACGGAAGGTCTCCACGGTAATGTTCGTATCCGGTGAACTGGTGGTGCAGGACAACGTTGCCCTTTGTCTCAAGCAAAAGCTCTGACCGTAATCCTATGATGCCCCGTGAAGGAATCGAAAATATCAACCGTGTCAGGCCCGAAGGCGTTTTGTTGGAATGGAGCAGTTCGCCCCTTCTCGGACCGATCTTTTCCATGACCCTGCCGAAATACTCGTCGGTGACTTCGACGGTCAATTCCTCGATAGGTTCCATCACCTTGCCGTCGACGTTCTTCAATATCGCCCTCGGCATACCGACCTGGAACTCGTAACCTTCCCTGCGCATGGTTTCAAACAGGATGGAAAGGTGCAGTTCTCCCCTGCCGGCAACGTCGAATACATCGGGACTGTTCGTCGGTGTCACCTTCAGTGAAAGGTTCGATTTGATCTCCCTTTTTAATCTTTCGGTCAGGTGCCGCGATGTAAAGAACTTACCCTCCCTGCCGGAGAACGGGCTGTTGTTCACGAGCATCTGTACGGCGATCGTGGGCTCTTCGATACTGATGCCCTCGACAAGTACGAAGTCTTCCTTCTGGGTAACGATCGTCCCGATATCATGCGTGTCTATACCTGCAATGGCTATTATGTCGCCCGCGGTAGTCTCGTCGATCTCGATCCTCTGCAGGCCTTCAAAGGTAAAAAGTTTCAGGATCTTCTTTACCACCGCCTCCCGGCCCTTTGCATGGATATAGACGTCCTCTCCCGGGTGGAGTTTCCCGCTTTTTACCTTTCCGATGACAAGCGGTCCCATGTATTGGTCGTATGCGAGCTGGCTTATCATCATTTCAAAATCATCCCCGGTATCGACAGCAGGGGATGGTATGTTTTCGATAATTGCATCGAACAGGGGTTTGAGGCTGCTCAGCGGCTTATTCATTGCGGTGGTTGCCGTTCCGTTGCGTGCAGACGTATAGATGACCGGGAAGTCAAGCTGGGACGGGTCGACGACAAGGTCCAGAAACAGTTCCGAAACGGCATCAAGCACCTCATCCGGGCGTGCCTCTGGCCTGTCTATCTTATTGATGACGACGATCGCCTTCAATTTATTTTCCAGCGCCTTTCTCAGCACAAATCTGGTCTGCGGCATGGGTCCGTCTATTGCATCGATGAGCAGGAGCACGCCGTCCACCATGGAGAGCGCACGCTCGACCTCACCGCTGAAGTCGGCATGTCCCGGTGTATCGACGATGTTGATCTTATAGTCGTTGTACCGGATCGATGTGTTCTTTGCGAGTATCGTGATGCCCCGCTCGCGCTCGAGCTCGAACGAGTCCATCACCCTTTCCATGACCTGCTCATTGATGCGGAAAATACCCGCCTGCTTGAGCATGGCATCTACCAGTGTCGTTTTCCCATGGTCTATATGGGCTATAATCCCGATGTTCCTTATTTTGTCTGCCGATAACATAAAGTGATCTTGTCTCCCTTAATTTAGTGCATTTGTAAGAAAATAAAACTCCCGGTCTCAGCCGGGAGAAACAATAGTATATCCGAAGTTTATAAATATGCAATGAATACCTTTACCCGATGCACGATCTTTCCGCTCCAACCTGCTCCGGCGGGTTCTCGTCCCGCCCTTTTTTCTTATAGGATATTATTGAAATAACCATCGTTATTATCAACATATAGATATCATTTCTGCTTGCAATAACAAGGAGAAAGATATAGAATTTTTTCATGAAAGACAGCAGGAAGAAAAAAATCCGTAAAATCAAGACATACCTGTTATCGTATGCACAGAATATACCTTTTGCATTCCTTTTCGGTTCATATGCGATTGGAAAGCACACCCCTCTTTCTGATATTGATATTGCACTTTATTATAAAGGACTCAGCGAAACCATGAGGTTCAGGATCGAACACACGGTCTCGATGTTTTTCGACAAACCTGTTCATATACTTTCACTTGATGATGAAGATATATCTTCCCGTGTCAGATTAGAGGCTGTACAGGGTATACCTATTATGATCAATGACCCTGATTCCCTGAATCAATTTATTCTGAAGACGATTCACCGGGCGCAGGAAGAAAAACATGTTATAGGGAGACTCCGGAAAACGGCATGAGAGAAAAACAGCTCTACGACATTGTAAGTTTTATAAAAGAAGAAACAGCATATTTTCAAAAAAAAGCCAGAGATGTCCGCTATGATGATTTTGCATCAGACAAGGATTTAAGAAAAATATTGAATGCAACCTTAAACGAGCTTGTGCTGGCCACGGTTGACCTCGCCGGTGAATGTTTACGCAAAGCCGGTATGAGAGTTCCCACAACGTATAAGGAGATTATTCTGTCGACAAGAGAATTGCTCGGCAGTATTGCTTTGAAAACTGCGCCGCTCGCCAAACTCAGGAATGAAACAATTCATGAATACATGAAGGTTAACTGGAAAAATGTCCAGTTTATGCGTGCATCCGGGATTGAGAATATAAACGAGTTTTTAAAGTCTGCCGAAGATTTCTTGAAAAGATAGCAAATTTTATCGGGTGCTATCCCGCAATCCCAGCTATTTTCAGACAGAGGCTGCTCTCCTTCTTAGGTGGATGCGCCTTGTGTGCATAGCCTTCTGCTTGGTAAACACAAAAAAGACAGAAGCAGATAAGTATTCAATAAATATATCTTATCAAAAATAATAAAAAAATACTTGACAAGATAAGATGTAACAGATAATTAGACTGACATGTCAGTCTAATGGGAGGGGTAATGCTGCCTGAAGAAAGAAGACTCTCTATTTTAAACGCTGCAAAAGAGATGTTTGCCATAAACGGTTATCACGATACCAGTATAAGCGACATAATAAAACGTGCCGATATTGCACGGGGAACGTTCTACCTTTATTTCAAGGACAAGAGAGAAATTTTCGATGCCTTGTTTGATCAACTTCTTCAGAAGATCAATGAATCATTGATGCGGGTAACCATAGCCCCGGATCAAAAGCCCCCGCTTGATCAGATCGCAGAAAATCTGCACAGGATATTCCAGCTTGCAATGAACGACCCGGAGCTTGCGCGCATACTGTTCAGGCACGCCCCGGGACTTGACAGTATTACGGATCAGAAAATAGAGGGCTTCTACAACAAGATTGCTTCACTTGTTGAGGGCGCCTTGGTGCTGGGGGAAAAAATGAATATTGTAAAAAAAGGAGACTTTAAACTGATATCCATATTTATCACGGGCGGCGTGAAGGAAATCATGGACAGGATCACCCGTCCTGAAAATCACATGCCGCAGATCGATAAGATTATAAAAGAGCTGATAGACTTTAATCTTCAGGGCTTGGCATCAGGTACGGCCGATATCGTACAAACGCAGGAGTAGGATTATGAATACACGCTATACCATAGGACTCGATGTCGGGTCCACGACGGTCAAAGGTGTTGTAACGGATGATTCGCAGAACATAATTTACAGTTCATATCAGAGACACGAAGCACGGCAGATCGAAACAGTAATAGAATTTCTATCGGACATAGAGAAGCGGTTTGGCAGTTCAGACCTGAACCTTTTTGTTACCGGCAGCGGCGGCGGAACGATAGCGTCCATTATGGGGTGCAGGTATGTGCAGGAGGTCAATGCCATAACACTGGTCATAGAACAGCGGTATCCGGACATCAACAGTGTCATAGAGATAGGCGGCCAGGATGCAAAGGCTATTCTCTGGACACTCGATCCGTCAACAGGCAGAAAGCGCAGGTTTACGACCATGAACGACAAGTGTGCGGGCGGTACCGGAACGGTGATAGACAGAATTTCCGGCAAACTCAACATTATCCAGAGCTACCTGCCGGAGCTCCGCTACACGGGCGTAAAATTACACACCGTTGCGGGCAGGTGCGGCGTGTTTGCGGAAATGGACATCAACAGCCTTCAGAAACAGGGCGTACCTCCGGAAGAACTCATGGCGTCATTATTCGATGCAATCGTACAGCAGAACCTCAGCGTGCTGACACGGGGCAATACGCTCAATGCCGACGTGCTTTTGCTCGGCGGGCCAAACACCTTTATACCGGCACTCAAGCAGGCCTGGCAGCACAATATACCCCAGCTCTGGGATCAGAGGGGGATCTCGGTGACCGGTGACCCGGCATCACATATACGGGTGCCGGAAAACGCGCAGTTTTTTGCAGCTATCGGGAGTATACTCTACGGACTGGAGGAAAACCGCGAGAGCCTCTTCAGAGGCACAGAACTCCTGAATCAGCATCTTCATACGCTAAGGAGCACACCGGATCCGCTCACGAAGAAGACTCCGGGTATAACCGGAACATCCGTACCCTTTCTTCAGGACGCTTCGGTGCTGTCCCATCCTGGGAAAAGTCTTGCCGTGGATAAAAACGTCAGGGCATACCTCGGCATAGACGGGGGCTCCACATCTACAAAAGGCGTACTTATAACGGAGGACGGGGAGGTCATCGAACGGGCTTATATCCTTTCCCGCGGCAACCCGATCGATGATACAAAACAGATCATCATGAGCCTGAACGATGCAGTCGCCAGCAGCAACAGGACCCTTGAAATACTGGGTGCAGGCACGACAGGCTATGCAAAGGACATCATCAAAGAGGCGATCGGCGCGGATGTCGCGATTGTTGAGACCGTGGCGCACACAAAATCGGCCCTCCATTTCTACAAGGACGTGGATGTAATATGCGATGTGGGCGGCCAGGACATAAAGATCATCTTTCTCGACAACGGCAGGGTAAAAGATTTCAAGCTGAACACCCAGTGTTCCGCGGGCAACGGATATTTTCTGCAGAACACTGCGAGCAGGTTCGGATATAAGATCCATGAATATGCCGACGTG
>JAKAHI010000052.1 GCA_021815065.1 bacterium
CCCAATTGCCGCAAAGAACGAAAAGAACCCTTCCGGCGTGAGCGTACCGTTCATGATGCGCATGCCCCCGTACCAGAATGCGCCCACGAACCCCAGGATCATGAGGAATTCCATGGACGGTACAAAAAGGGCATTTACCTTTATGCCCCGCATCAGTGCGGCATAGAGGTTGGAGGTAAATTTTTTAAACCGGTTGACCTCGTGCTCCTCCTGATTGAATGCCTTGACGATGTTCATACTCGATATGGATTCGAACAACTTATTGTTGAGACCTGCCGCTGCATTCTGGCCCTGTACGCTCACCTTTCTCAGCTTCTTGCCGACCAATACCACGGCATAACCCGCAATAGGGTAAACGAGGAATGTAAGTACAGCGAGCTTCCAGTCCAAATAGAATGCAAGCCCTACCAGAACGATGATCGAAAAGCTGTCCCTGAGACTTCCGGCTACGGCACTGGTTACAGCCCCCTGAACAAGCCCGACATCGTTCATGATCCTGGATACGAGCGTGCCCGTATTTACCCTTGAGAAATAATCCATGGGCAGGGACTGGATATGCTCAAACAGGTCGTTGCGGATATCCATGATCACCCGCTGCCCGATATTCCCCATAAAATAAGCCTGACCATAGTAGGAAAGTCCCTTGAGCAGTGCGACAAAAATGAGGGTCACCGGCAGGTAATAAAACAGCTCTTTTTTGGGGATCTTCGCAAGGAAAAGGAAAGGGCCCGCAATGTGCAGCGTCGTTTCTGCGGGATTTATCACAAATTTTACGAGAGGACCTGCAAGGTATGCGAGTGCGCCCGTCATCAGGGACAGGACGATCATAAGGACCATCGCGATCGTGAACCTTCCCAGGTACGGCCTTAAATAGTTGAGTAACCGCGAAACGATTTTTTTATTCATACGGCGGTTTCCAATAAATTTACAATCTCGTATGCAGCGACCTCCGACGCATCTCGGTCACTGAGAATATTCCTGAGTTTCAAATAGCCTTCTTTCATTGTGCTGTAAGCCCCCTTATCTTTTAAATACCTGTCCATCATATTTGCAAGTGTTTCAGGCTTCAGGCCGCTCTGAACGAGTTCCGGCACGATGTCCTCCCCGGTAGCTATGTTTATGATGCCGATACGATCGATGGAAAGCATGACCTTTGCCACCATGTGCGATAAAAAAGAAACCTTGTACACGATTACCATCGGTATACCGAGCAGTGCGGTCTCCAGTGTCGCAGTACCCGATGTTACGACGGCAAACTCGGACATGCCGACCGCATTATAGGTATCGTCGATAATTATTTTTACCGGTACACCGGACGCCTGCACTATCTGAGTACATATTCCGGCCTGTGACGCCAGAACAGGAACAATAAACAATAACTCTTTGTAAGCCTTATTGATCTTTGATGCAGCTTCAAGCATTATGGGCAGATGCCTTTTTACCTCCGCTGTCCTGCTTCCCGGCAGCATCGCTATTGTCCTGGTGCCGGCAGGTATATCATATTTTTTAAAAAGCTCTTCCTTCGTCTCCGTCATCCTCACTGTTTTTACAAGAGGATGACCGACAAATTTTACATCCACCCCTGCATTTTTATAGAAAGATTCCTCAAAACCGAAAATCACCAGAATCTTTTTGAAATACCGGGCTATTTTTTTTACTCTGCCCTTTCTCCATGCCCAGACCTGCGGAGAGATATAGTAAACAAGGGGCACCTGCATTTTATAAAGCTTCTTTGCGAGGCGGAGATTGAAATCCGGGAAATCGATCAGCACTGCAAGGTCTATATGCTCTTTGTGTACCAGGGCCTCTACAGTCTGAAACGCCTGCCGTATCATGCCGAGATGCTTTATGACCTCAGATATACCGACAACCGCAATCTTATCAGCGTCGTAAATGACGTTGACGCCAGCCTCCTTCATCAGCCTGCCGCCAATGCCGGTAAATTCGAGATCGCCGGTTTTATTCTCCCCGCCTTTTTCCCATTGCAGCCTTACAGCCTTCACCAGGTTTGCTCCGTGAAGATCCGCGGACGGCTCACCTGCTATGATCAATATTTTTTTCATAACCTACTGTGGTAAGATTCTTTTCTATCCTGGCGAGGATCTTGAACGCTATCCCGAGTGCCGACAGGCCGTCCCTGCCTTTGACAAGGGGTTCTTCCCCGGTCTTTACGGCATGGATAAAGCTTTTTATTTCCTCGAGCAGGCTGTCTTCCTTTGATATCTCAAGCTGCTGTGCATCCAGCTCGGGACTGGGTCCGGCATGTATCCTGACGATGTTGACCTTCGATGCACCGTAGTCTATGGAAAAATAAGCGTCGCTCTGAAACAGGCGTATCTTCCGCATCCTCTCGGTAGAGACCCTGCTTGCGGTAACGTTCGCAACACAGCCGTTTTTGAATTTCAGCCTCGCGTTCGCAATATCAATCTTATTGGTCAATACGGGTACCCCGACTGCATCGATGGCTACGATGTCCGACGGGATCAACGAGAGTATAATATCGAGGTCATGGATCATAAGATCCCTGACAACGTCGACATCCGTTCCCCTGACCGTAAAAGGGCTGAGCCTGTGTACCTCTATAAATACCGGCTTGCGTATCATGCCCTTGACCGTTCGTATCGCACTGTTGAAACGTTCAAGGTGCCCGATTTGAAATGCGGTGTTATTTTGTTCGGCGATGGTTACCAGTTTTCTTGCATGCAGTACCGTATCGGTAATCGGCTTCTCCAGCAGAACCGGAATGCCGCGTTTCAGAAAAAATCCCGCGACTTCATAATGGCTGACGGTCGGAACAACGATACTGACGGCATCGACGATGCCGTATAATTTTTTATAATCCGCGTAGGTGGCAACCTTGAACCTGTCGGAGGCCTTTTTTCTCTTTTCCTCGTCCGAGTCGGCTATGGCAACAAGCTCTGCGTCATCAAGATGCAGGTATTTATCGCAGTGGAAAGTTCCAAGATAGCCCGCACCGACAACGCCTATCCGTAACTTCATAACCTATACCTGCAAACACCCCGTTTTGATGTCTGGATGAATTCTATCAGGTACCGGATGTCCGGATCGGGCTGGATCTCGTCCTGGACTTTTTTTATTGCATCGGCAAGGCTGTAGTTGCTTCTGAAAAGCAATCTGAACGCCTTTTCTATGAGCAGAATCTTTTCCTTCGTGTATCCCCTGCGCCGCAGACCGATTATGTTTATGCCGTACAGCTTTGCCCTGTCGCCGCTCGCAACGGCAAAAGGAGGGACATCCATTGTTGCCATTGCGCCTCCTCCAACCATTGCGAGCCTGCCTATCCTCGCGAACTGATGGACCGCTATAAGCCCGCCCAGTATCGCCATGCTTTCGACCGTAACGTGGCCTGCAAGGGTCGCATTGTTTGCGAACACGGTCTCATCCCCAACGATGCAATCGTGCGCCACGTGCGAACCTATCATGAAGAGATTTTTACTGCCTATCGTCGTTATTGTCCTGCCCGTAGGCGTTCCGGGATTTATGACGACGTGTTCCCGTATAATATTGTTGTCTCCGATTACGAGGCGGGTAGGTTCGTTCTTGTATTTAAGGTCCTGCGGAGGCGAGCCCAGCGAAGAAAATTGGAATATTTTATTGTTCCTGCCTATCGTCGTGTGTCCGTCGATCACCGCAGACGGGCCTATGACCGTGCCATCGTCTATGCAAACATTCGGACCGATGACCGTATAGGGGCCTATTTCAACATCACCGAGCTTTGCAGACGGAGAAATTATCGCGGTCGGATGTATGTTCATCTGTCCTCCTTCTTTACTATGGCGGTTAATATTTCTCCTTCTGCTATAACCTGATCGTCGATATATGCTTTACACACAAAGGTGGTAAAATTCTTGATGCGCCTTTTAATGGCTGATTCAAGCCTGAGACAATCGCCGGGCAGTACCGGCTTCCTGAATTTGAAATTGTTTATCCCGACAAAATAGGGAATACCATTAATCCCCTCGGGCATGGATTTTGCCGCGAGTACACCGCTTGCCTGGGCAAGCGCTTCGATAATGATAACACCGGGTAACGTCGGTTCACCCGGGAAATGCCCCTGGAACAGCGGCTCATCGATCGAAATATTCTTTATGGCTATAATCTTTTCGTTGACGATCAGTTCCTCGACCCTGTCTACAAACAAAAAAGGGTACCTCTGGGGGATAAGCTCCATGATTCCTTTACTATCTATCTTCATTTTTTTTCTTCCATTGTCTGCTCCAATCCTGCACGTTTTTTTAGTTCATTGAGCAATTTTTTCATCTCCGGCAATTCTTTGAACACCGCAACCGCCTTCAGCCAATCGAGGTGGTTGAATGCCGGGGTACCGGATACAACCGCATGGGGGGGCAGGTCCTTGGGTATGCCCGACTGTGCTCCAATCATGACGAAATCACCAATCTTGATATGACCGATAATACCCACCTGGCCGGCGATCGTAACATTGTTTCCGATGTGCGTACTGCCGGATATGCCTGCCTGGCTTACGATGAGACAGTTTTCACCGGTACGTACGTTGTGTGCTATCTGGACAAGGTTATCTATCTTTGTACCGTTACCGATGCGGGTTATCCCGAGCGATGCCCTGTCTATCGTCGTATTGGCACCTATTTCAACATCGTCCCCTATCTCCACATGCCCTATCTGCTGTATCTTGACATTCCTTAAACCGTCTTTTGCGAAGCCAAAACCGTCAGAGCCGATAACAGAACCTGCATGAATGATGCACCGCCTGCCGATAACGGTGTGGTGATAGACGGAGACATTCGGGTAGAGAATGGTATCGTCATGGATAATACTGCCATGGCCGACGTAGGTATGCGGGTATATGCGCACCCGGTTCCCTATCTGGACATCGCTTTCGACATAACAGAATGGTGCAAGGTGAGTATCCTTCCCTATCTGCGAGTTCCTGCCGACATAAGCCCTGCCGTCTATGCCCCAATCGGGATGAGAGGGCGGATGGAACCGTGCTACAATTTTTGCAAATGCAAGGTACGGATCTTTTACGACAATCTGCGCAACGTTCAGGCCCTCTATGCTGCTCTCCGTAACAAGGGCGGAAGCCCTTGTCTGGTACACAAGCGGTTTGTACTTCGGGTTGGAAATAAAGGAGATAACGCCGTTCTCCGCTTCCTCAAGCGTACCGACATCGTGAATTTCGATGCTCTCATCACCTTCCACTCTGCCATTAATGAACTGGGCAAGTTCTTTCAGGGTGTACATATGGACCTCAGTCGTTCGTCTTGCTCTTCTTTTCCGATTCCTGGTTAAAAAGCTTCAATACCCTGTCCGTCAGGTCTTCGTTTTCCGGCGCGTACAGTATACCGCCCTGGGATTTCTCCAGTATTACGCTGTACTTCCCGTCTCTGCCGATCTTCGTTATTATATCCTGGAGCTGGAGCAGTATGTTCTTGGTCATATCGCCGTCCTGTTCCTGAAGCTCTTTATCGTACTGCTGAACCAGTTTCAGGAATTGGTCTCTTTTTTTCAGAAATTCTGCCTGCTTCTCGGCAAGAGCATCCCGGGAAAGCATGGAACTCTGGGTTTCGAGGGACTTCTGCATGTCCTCAAGCTCCTGCTTCTTTTGGTTCAGCTCTTTTTTTCTGGCTGCAAACTGCTTCTCGAGAGCAACTTTAGCCTTTTTACCCTCGTTTGACTGGAGAAGGATTTTTTGCAGATCGATATAACCTATCTTCGTCGTTGTATCCGCAGCATAAACCTTCATTCCTGTTGTCGCGAACATCATGGATACGGCAAGTATCATGATAATTTTCTTCATTTTTCCTCCTTAACTGTTAATAAAATGTTCCAATCGAAAACTCAAATACATTGGGTTGATCCGTGGGCCTGGGATTGAGCGGAAAACCCCACTCGAATCTGAACGGAGCGATGGGAGTAAACCACCGTATACCAAAACCGTACCCCATCTGCAGAGGGGCGGCCAAATACTGCTGATTTTCCGCATAGGCATTTCCGGTATCAAAGAACAGAACCCCGTCAATTTTGGCTTCCTTGATCAAGGGAAAAACATATTCCATTGTTGTCGCTATCATCTTGTTACCACCATACATAAGTTGTGTTGTCGGTGCAAGCGGATCGGTGTTGGTCAGCAATGCCGGCATCTCCGGACCGACGGTCCTGTAATTATACCCCCGGAGAGAATTAATGCCGCCGAGGAAGTACCTGCTCGTAAAGGGCAGGATACCGTTGCCCGGTACAAATCCGTATCCTATCCTTCCATTTATCATGAAAACGGAATCAAACGGCAGGGGAAAGTACCTCGATGCCGATGCGTCGAATTTAAGAAATGTAAACGTCCCTCCGAACGGACCGCCCGCATATTCCGCCGACCCGCTCAAAAGAGAGCCCCTGGTCGTATACAGGGGATTGTCCCTCGTATCCTGAACAAAACCGAAGGTCACGGCACTGGTTGATCCATTCTGGAGCAGATAGGAATATGCATTGCTGATACTCGAAAAATAGGCGTCATCGTAACCGTAATTCGCGTAAATCCTCAACCGGTCGATAAGCCAGTAACCGAGCTGGAAGGTACCGCCGGTATCGTTGGTCGTGTAACCGGGGTAGATGTTCGACATATTGTAGAGACTCGTGGACATGGACCACCTCGTATCCAAGAAATACGGATCAAAATAAGATATGCTGTACTGCTTGGTAATACCCCCTACCTGAGCCATAAGGCTGAGCTGCGTTCCAAGACCCGCAAGGTTCTGGAGCTGGATCTGCGCCGTAACGAAAAATTGCTGGTACGAGCTGTATCCTCCCCCGAGCATGGCCATGCCTCCGTGCCCTTCCTTTACCTTTACGTCGAGGTCCATCTTTTCTGTATTACCTTCAGCCGTGCCCTTTGAGGTGCTTATATCCACGTTGTCGAAAAAGCCTGTTGCTTTGATGAGCTCCTTGGATTCTTTTATCATGTTTTCTTTGTAAAGTTCTCCTTCCCATACCCGCATCTGCCTCCGTATGACCTTGTCCCTCGTCTTCGTATTCCCGATGATGGTAATCCTGTTTATGTAGGTCAGAAGTCCTTTATTGATCTGAAAAACTACGGCAACGGTCTTGTCCTTATCGTTGATGGCTGTTTCTGGATTGATGTTCGCGAATGCATATCCGTTATTGGTATACACATCGGTTAATCTGAAAATATCTTCCATAAGTTTCGACCTGTTGAACCATTCACCCGTTTTTGTATGTACCTTCTCCATCAGTTTATCTTTGGGGAATAAAAGATCGCCCTGTATATCGATCGAAGATATTCTATATCTGTTTCCTTCTTCAAGGTTTATGACGATGTCGATGGTTTTACCGTCGGGATTCAGGAATATGTGCGGTTGTTCTATTTTAATATTAATATACCCGCTGTCCATGTAAAACATGGTAAGCCTGGTTATGTCCCGATCGAGTTCTGCCTCGTTGAACTTTCCGCTGCCGGTGATAAAACTGAGAAGGTCCGGAGTTGAGCTTTCCATCTTCGAATGCAGGACTTTGCTGCTGAACGCATGGTTGCCGATAAAGTTTATAGCGCCGATCCTTACGACCTGTCCCTCATGAACGTGGATTTCCACATTCACCTCCATGGCGGAAACCGGCATGACCTCATAGGTTACCTGCACGTTATAATAACCTTTTGCCTTGTACATATCCACTATCTTATCGATGGAAGCGGATATCGCTGCCTTGTCAAAAAAACTTCTGGGCTTGAAGGTAAGGGCTTCTTTGAGCTTATCGTTCGATATTTCCGAGTTACCCTTGAACTCTATACCCTTGATAAGCGGCCTTTCCACAACGCTGTATATAAGGTTGATACCCTTTCCGTAAGGCTCTTCGTAGACGATGACGCTGTC
>JAKAHI010000053.1 GCA_021815065.1 bacterium
AACAAGTTTGGCAAACAATATCAAATTATTGCCTTTGCCACTAAAGGAGAGTCGCCGTCAATTTTTAATCGTTTAAGAATATCTCCACCGCTTCCCCAAAATTACAAAGTTGAAAGAGAAAACGGAATATATGTTACAGATGTATGGGATGATATTCGTGAACTTACTTCAGGCTATTTAGCAGGGGATGAGGCAATAAGAAGAAAACAAGATGGACAAAGGTTTCATAAACAGCAATCCCCTATTACTCTTTTACTGAGGGTCATCCTTTCTTCAACGAAACCCAAAAATACGGTGCTTGATCCGTTTGCAGGCACAGGAACGACACTGGTCGTTGCAGAGCAATTAGGAAGGAAACCTATTGGAATAGAAATTGATCCTGAGAATATAAAATGCATCGAAGATCGGATAAAAAATATCAGAGAAGCTGACAGTATCGTCAAATATTATAAGGACTATATGTATACTGAGAATTTAAATGAATTATGGGATATGAAGGGCACTCTTGAAATCGATTATGTGCAGAAGTCGCAATCGTTAAAGTTGTTTAAGATATGACATACTCCATCTATCACCTTTTTCAATCGCTTGTTAAGAATAAAGAGAAATTCTTAAGAGTAAAAAAGCTGGAAAACTTTCCATTTAATGAACGACTACTTTCTTGCAGGAATAAAGGCGTATTCCCTGACATGGCAATACGTCTTAATAAAGACAAAAGTATATTTTCCGGAGGCGAACTAATTGAATTAAAAGACAGTGACTCTTATACTGTATCATCTTTCAATTCAACAATCCCGTCCCGAAGCAAAGAAATTGCTAAAATAATTACAGGGGAAAACAGTACAGTAAGACAACAAATGGAAAAGGCCGGCAATGACATTTATTCTTTGCCAGTGCGTGATGTGTTTTATCTTGTCAGAGGCAGAAAACAAGGTAAGACAAAGGTTTGTCTTGTCTATGGAAGTTTTTTTGAGACGATAAAAATAGGGGAATTAATCAGTCAGGCATTTTCACAGGTCGTGGAAGAACGCTTAAAAGAAAGCGGAGAAGAGATTTCCCAAGAATTGAAAGATAAATTACTCTCCATCTTTTCTCAACAAGAAAATTTCAGTAAAGTTCGTGATGTAGAAAAGGCATCCGTAAAGCTTCGTTTCAGGATAATGACTGAAGTTAAAGCTGAAGGGAACATTTTAGATTCAAAAAAATATCCAGAAATCAAGGACAATACATTGAATTTTCTTTTACCTTGCCATAGCGACGAAAATGAAAAAGATACTTTAAGAAAGGCAGAATTGGTATTCGATAAATCAGGACTTAAACAATTTAATATTTTCAAGATAAAACATCATTTCAATGGGTATTTTCTTGTATTTCAAACGCCCATCTGAAAATGGATAAAGCAGCATGTTATTTGAAAGAAATATAATAAATAAAAGTTTTTGGGGATTAATATGGGTCAGCTTTTTAAAATGCCAAGGGACTTTGGTTGTAATTGTAAGTATTTGTTTACCTTTTATACTGTGGATTTTATCACCCAAAGTACAAGTCTCTTTAAGTTTAATATTACCACTGGGAATTCTTTCAATATTTTTAGTTATAGTATTTTTTGACGCAGCATTTATAAGTTTTAATAAAAGTAAAAATCTTTTACCTAAAGTTCTTTTAAGTAAAATATTTTATTCAACAAACAATGAGCCTCTAACTTTATTTCTACTCGAACCATCATTGTCTTTTTCACACGATGCAATGGTTTCATTTTATTTCATAGATAACGATTTTGAACAGTTAATAGGAATAGGGGTAGTTTTAAATATTCAGCAAGATGGCAAAATTCAAGTAATGATGACTAAACCCTATTTGGAGCATAAAGAAACATTACAAAAATTAGCTAACAATGATAATACTATTTTAAATAAAACCATAGTAAAACCAATTATCTCTAAGAGGTTTTTAGATGAGTTGTTTATTCAAGGAGGATCATGATGGAAACATTAAACGTTAAAGATAATAAAGATGAAACTTTTCCTGCTATAGTGGTAAAGATTATAGACGCATATACTGTTGTTATTAATAGGGGGACACTCCATAATATTAAAGAGGGACAACGATTTTTAATTTTTCAGGAAGATGAGCAGGAAACAACAGATCCTATAACGGGTGAATCTTTAGGGCATTTAGAAATAATCAAAGGAACTGGAAAAGTTCTACATGTGCAAGAAAAAATAGCTACTATCAAGTCAGATGTAAAAATGACTACATCCCAAAGAAAAATTGTAAGAAAGAGATCTTCTATATTTACATTACCAGAACAAGAAGAAGAACTTATAATGCCTTCTGAAACTTTAGCATCTTTTGAAAATGTACAAATTAAAGATAAAGCAAAACCAATTTAATCTCTAAATACACGCGCATGAACGCTGCCACATTAAAGTGTAGAATGCGGTAAAAGAAAGTAAAGGAAAAAAAAGAGGCAAAGTATGCTTTCAATAAAAGCATTTGATGTAGAAACTCTGTCAGTTGTTTTAGCTTCCTTAAAAAGGAATGGGAATCTCAAGCTTACTTTGAATGATAGTACACCATTAGATATTGATTACTATGGTTGGAAGCAATTTAGCAATGATATACTATCTCATACACGTGGTGAATGGAATATTCCCATTACATATAAACATTTTGATACTACCACAAAACTTCAAGTATTCGTTAGTCTTATCCATTTGGCATCTGTGATTGATTTGGATATGTACCAAAATCGAAATATAAATGACTTCAAGGAAGTTTATTTTGGTAAATTATTTACAGACAAATTACCAACTCGTAACAGACTGATTGTTTTCCCAGAGGAGATTCAAAACGAGTTATTGGGAAACCCTCCTATTGTAAATGAAATTATGAAAATTGGTAGGATTTACGAATGCACTTTACAAGCAAATAGTCAGACAAACTTTAGATTTTATTATAAACCGTATAACGTTCCTGTGGGTGTTTATTTCTCATTAAGTTCAGAGGCTGAAAAAATATTTAATGAAATGCAAGATTTTCATAGACGACTTTTGAAAATATGAGAGTTACAGAAAAAATAATATCTTTTTTATTTCCCATAGTAATCCCAATTGGACTTGCAATATTTACTGCAATGATTACTTTAATGGCTAAACTAAAGGAGAAACGAGAAGCTACACGTCAGATTAAAGGTCGCTATTCATATAAATCAGATTCTGAATTGTTTGAAGTACAGCATCAGTTTTGGCATGAGTTTACCTTGAGCATTTCATTTGCATACATTTCTTATGATATATGGGCTTATACTACGATATTTAAGTCTTTAAGTATTATTACTATGAAAGTATGCACTGAATGGATTACTTTTTCTCTATTACTGCATCTTATTTACCTCGGTTATCGAACTTATAACGGTACAGAGGAGTTATCAGATTTTAGATGGAATAAGTTTTATAAATATTGTAATGTGTGGTTTAATTTCTTTTCCATTGTATTTATATTTGTAACTAATATCTTTTTAGGTCAATGATTGACTGTGATCCTTTTTGTGATCACCCCTGCCATAAAAACTGTAAAAAACGATAACAAACTGTGTCAGACCATAATAATCAGCTAATGCCGATGAATAAAGGAGTTGCGTAGGATTTGCCATATAATTTAAGCCCTTATATTTTTAGCCTTTTAGACCTCCGGCTCCGTAGGTCGGGGGTTCAAATCCCCCCAGGCACTTTTTAATCAAAAGAATTCCTTGATGCCCTGCATGGGGGGTTGCTATTAATCCCTCTCCCGTCCAGATTTCTCAATCAGCGGCTTGAGCCCGGAACTTTAACCGCAGGACTTGCGCCTAAGGAGGAGATACGCTTACGGAGGACTTTCTCATCAGGTTAACTTGAAATAAACATTTAATGATATTTATTCTCATTAGCTAAAAATGAACTTGGTAATGCCGGAAGAGGAGGTTCTGTCATGGGATTCATGAACGCTGCGCTGGTGACAGTGATACTGGGCGGCGCGGTATACATGCTTTACAGATCTATCTGGAAGAATAAAGGGCAGTGTCCCGATTGTTCCGGGACCCGCAGGGTCAAGAAAAAGATAATTAAATAGCAAAGATAAGGCATGATTTTAAAAGTAGCGGTTACGGGAATACAAATCATAATGGTTTCGTTGTTTGGAACAGTTTATGCACAGGCCGGGCCCTTTTCAATCGTTGATTCATGTGCCGGCCCGAATGCATTGTTAAACGTGCTCGACAGGCCAACAGTAAGTGACAGCGTTTGTTCCGTAAAAAAGAACAAAGTAATGGCAGAATTGGGCTACAACTATCAGTTTGAGACGGGCAGTAGTATCAATTCACTCGAAACACTCCCTCAGCCTGAAATACGCTATGGTACAGGGCATAATGTCGAGTTAAAGCTATTCCCTCCCAACTACATGCTTCAAGCAACCTATGCGGCCGGGAAAAAAAGTATCGTTGATGGCTATAGTGATGCAGGTCTTGGGATGAAATATGAGTTTGGATATGGAGAGAAATGGGGGCTTGCTACCGATACTGCAATAACCTTTCCATCCGGAACAAGGGAGTTCAGCAGTCATGGTACCGGGGTCATCGTTAACGGCATAGTTGCCTATAACGTGAATGCAGATATTGGGATAGAGTTTCAGCTCGGTTTGTTCCATTTATTCAATGCTGATTATACCACTCAGGAGACTTCGATTAACCCAATCATCGATGTGTCCGATCAATTGAATGAAATAACAGAGAAGTTGCAGATTTATGCGGAGTGTTACAATACGATAGACATCATGCATGACGGAGGCATCGCATCTTTTTTCGATGCAGGCATACAATACCTTTTAACTCCATCTGTTGAGGTTGATTTGTCGGCGGGGCACAATCTTTCCGGTATCCCGGATAACAATATAACCTATGTTGATTTCGGCACCGGTCTGGAGTTTTGACATAAGGCCTTGTCTCGATTCTCTATCATTGCAATCCTTTTACGGCCGTACACCAATATGTTTTCCCTTATCGTTACAAGGTCACGTTGATATCAAGGGACGATGACGCGAGGCCGTTGAGCATTACCTGGATCCTGTATGCACCGGGGGCCAGTTTCCCGGGGATGGTGAGCATGCCCATTTTTTCGGAGACCTCACCCTTCGAATATTTCCTGTCGAGCAGCGTAATTGATTTATGAACGCCGTACTTTGGCGTAAGGTTCACATCGACCTCTGCAGCAGCCGGGGCCGGACCCGGAAGATTAAACGCAATCCTGTCCCCGGGATGAACGCGGAACGAAGGCGTATTCAGGGAGTCGTCCATTCTTATATCAATGCGCCTCCTGTCCCATCTGTGCGTATTGCCGTGTCCTCCGAAGTATATGGAGCCGGAGGTAAAGTCCACGACCAACGCTGCCACGCCCGGGACAATACCGGGAATAAGCCACAGGCAATCCATGACAAGTATCGTTCCGTCAATGACCCCGGGCCTGTTTCCCCGTCTTTCGGGGTAGAGAAGGAAGCCGCAATTGACGGTCGTCAATGTCATAAAGAGCAAAACAACTGCAATAAGAAAACGAGACTGTAATAGCTTTTTCACCTTATTCCCTCCTGAGTAACGATCGAAAATTTGATTTACTTTTGAAAATTAACAATTTTCTGCGGCTTCGTCAAGAGCGGATTATGGACAGGGTATCGGACTTATTTCCCACGGTCGGGGTGTGTTTCCTTTATAAGGATCGAGAGGACAAGGGCTGCGACGAAGAATGCCATCATCAGCCAAATAGAGTTGCGGAAGCTGTTCGTTACGTTCTTGATCCACTCCATCAGATATATGACAACCACCGCACCAACGGAACCGACGAGCATGAGAAGGCCCGTTGCAGTGCCGGTAAGTCTTTCACCGACAATCTCCGTAGTCATCTGCAGTATGATGGGCAGCAGGGATATTACAAAGAAACCAACCATAGCACCGAGAACTATCGCCGTCGCCATGCTGCGGGTATTCAGGAACGGATACACGATCGTCCCGCCGACCAGCGTTGCTATGATGAGAAACGGTTTTCTTCTCTTGAGCACATCGGAAAGCAGGGGAATTACAAGAGCTCCGAGTATACCGCCTCCTATGATAACGCCCCCTATGGTGCCCGTCTGAACCTCGGTAAATCCGTTTTGCGAAAGCAGCTCATTCATCCATGTCATGAGTCCGTTGAAAAACCCGATACCTATGAACATTATCGCTATAAGCAGGAGCATGTCCTTCATGCCGAAAATACTTCTATAGGCATCCATGCCTTTGTATTCTTTTTCTTCTTCTTTGAGAGAAGAACTGAGAGAAGGGTTGTTCTTACCAAGCACGAGGAACAGGACACATCCGAAGAGTGTGACTCCCGCATAGACATACAGTGCATATCCGAACCCTTTGCCGGTTACCAGTACAGGGGTGATGACCATGGCCGCTATCATACCGATAAACATTGCCATGGACCCCAGTCCGTTCGCTATAACACTTTCATCCTTGTCAAACCAGACAGACGCGAATTTGGACACACTGTTCAGAATGAAGGGCTGGGCAACCGATATCCCGAATTGCCCGGCAAACAACCATATATACGAATGGTACTTTAATCTCAGCAAAACGGATATACCCATGATGATGACGCCGAGTGACACCGTGAACCGGAAGCCCTTTGCGTCAAGCAGGGTACCGACCGGGGCTGACAGTATGATACTGAGTATGGGAAAGATAGAGGTGAGCAGGCCGACTTGAAACACGCTGATGCCAAGCTCCTGGCGGACTGCTGTTTCTATGGGTGCAAAATTAAGCCATAAAAATTGGGTGAGTGCAATGGCAAACGCAAATACGCTCAAGACTACCCATCGATAAGCACTATAATTTGTTTGTGCCTTTTCCATATCTAAGGTGTACCTATATCACCAGTAAGGTCATAGCGCAACAAAACATGATTCCCGGGGATTATACTTCTTGACTCAAATCTGCTATACAGGTAGGCAATAAAGGGTATTTTCATGAAGGAGTTTTGGTAATGGCTATAAGTAAAGAATTGCTGGACATACTTGCCTGCCCGCAATGCAAAGGGCATCTGGAGCTTGAAAAAGACGGGTCAGGGCTTGTGTGTCATGCATGTAACCTTAAATTTCCCATAGTAGACGATATACCCGTCATGCTGATTGATGAGGCAACAAAGCTGAATGAACATTCCAAATGAGCCGCGGCGAATCCTTGTAATCCAGACAGCGTTCCTTGGCGATATTGTACTGACCATCCCTTTACTCCGGGCGTTAAGAAAATACCGGCGTAAAACGGAACTATTTTTTCTTACAACTCCGGCCGGTAACTCTTTGCTTGAAGACCAGAGTATCGTGGATAAAATCATCGTGTATGACAAAAAGGGTGCGGATAAGGGGGGTACGGCATTATTCGATAAGATGAAAGAGGTGAGGGCTTGCAGCATCGATATGGTTTTGTCACCGCACCGTTCTTTCCGGTCGGGTATTATTGCGTTGTTTTCAGGTGCAAAGAACAGGATAGGTTATAATCTGCCGCACTTAATACCGTTTTATAATGTCAGGGTCGGCAGGGACAAAGGCAGGCACGAGATCGATCGCATCCTGTCTTTGCTGGATCCCCTCGGGATAAAGGTACCGGAAGGAGAACGGTATCCTTCACTGGTCGCGCGGAACGCCATACGGCAGGAAAAGCTTATCGGCATAGCACCGGGTTCAACGTGGGGAACGAAACAATGGACGCAGGAAGGATATGCGGAATTGATCAAACGATTGCATGAAAAAGGTTTTCGTATGGTACTCATTGGAAATAAAAGCGATACAGCGG
>JAKAHI010000054.1 GCA_021815065.1 bacterium
CCTGTTGACCGTAATACTTCTGGTCCTTGTCCCAATCTCCGGGTACTGCAAATCAGAGAAGCACCCGGCAAAAGCACCGGTAAAAAGCCGGTTAAACGAAATAAAAAGACATATAAAAGAAAAAAGGCAAGAGATTAAAATCTCCAAACAGAAGGCCTTGGCAATACTGAACGAGATTGATTCCATAGACAAGCAGAATGCCGGGATCGAATCCAGGATAGGCGCACTGAATACGGAAAAGACAAACCTTTCAAAAGAAATCAACACAACGCAAAACAAGATCTCCGCCATCAACGCAAGTATATCGGCCAAAAAAAATATTATCGGCAAGCGGCTGGTCGCAAGTTTTAAATTGCAGCAAACCGGATATCTTCAACTCATGCTCGCCTCGGATTCTCCCGTTGATATGGAGAAGCGGTATACCTTTATGGGGTATATAATCCGGCATGATGAGCAGGAGGAGAAGGAATACCGGGCAGAAGCGGAGTTTCTTGCCGAAGAGCAAAAAAAATACGCAGATCAAAAATCCCGGCTTGATGCGGTAACGGATAATCTCAATAAGCAAAGGACAGACCTTATGCGTGCAAGAATGCAGAAGACCGAGATGCTTGCAGACATCAGGCGCAGCACGCAGGCAACGAGAAAGGTATTGCTCGAGTTGCAGGGCTCGGAGGAAAAATTGCAGCATACGCTGAAATCTCTGGAGGGCACATCGGGTCTGCAAACAGGGTTTGCATCGATGGAAGGAAAACTGCCTTTCCCGGTACGGGGGAGAATAGAAAGAATTTTCGGTAAATCGACAGACAGCATTATCAATGCAAAAGGTGTTTTATTTGTCGTGCAGTCGGATGCGCCCATAAAAGCAGTTTACCCGGGTGTGGTTGTGTGGTCTGAATGGCTGAAGGGCTATGGGAATACCATTATTCTCGATCACGGGGACCGGTATTTTACCATATACGCTCATGTAGGAGATACCGATGCAAAGATTGGCGATGAGGTCAAGGCAGGTCAATTGATAGGAAAGGTAGGAGACGCCGGACTCGGCAGGGAAAAAACCCTTTACTTCGAAATACGGCACGGCGAAAAGCCCCTCAACCCGGAAGAGTGGTTAGCTTCACGATGAACAACCCGTACACCTACGCGCGCATCGATCTGAAGGGCTTGGTCCGTAATCTAACCTCGATAAAAAAGAGCATCCGGAAAGGCACCGCCGTTATGGCTGTCGTAAAGTCGGATGCCTACGGACACGGTATCGCCGCTGTCTCCACGGCACTGGAAAGGGCAGGTGTTGATGGGTTTGGCGTAGCATTTATTCAGGAAGGGGTTGTTCTGAGGCAGGCAGGTATATCGTCTCCAATCTATGTTCTCTCGGGTTTCCAGCCGGGTGAAGAAGATATGCTGATTGACCATAACCTTGTCCCGCTCGTGTATAGTGCAGGCCAGGTTGAGCTGCTTGACAGGGAATCAGGAAAAAGAAACGTACGGAGAAACATACATCTGAAGATTGATACCGGTATGGGAAGACTGGGATTTTTGTATGATGATATGACCGCCCTGAACCGTGTCCTCGAAAAAACAAAAAATCTCAATATCACCGGTGTCGCCACACATATATCCGATGCGCATGATTCTGCATATTTTACGAAGGTCCAGATAAAGCGGTTTCAAAAGGTACAGGGGTTCCTTGAATCAAGGCTGTCCCGGCGGTTGATCTCCCATGCGGCAAATACGGATACATTCTTCAATTACCCCGAATCCTGCTTTGACATGGTGAGGGCAGGGATAAGCCTCTATGGCTATGGCAGGAAAGGCCTGACGCCGGTGATGCATGTTTTCTCAAAACTCATCTCTGTTAAGACCCTGAAAAAGGGGTACGCTGTCAGTTATGGGAGAACGTACAGGCTGAAAAAGGACACAGCAGTGGGGGTTCTGCCGGTTGGCTATGCCGATGGATATTCGCGCATGCTTTCCAATACGGGATTTGTTGGCATAAAGGGTAAAAAGGTATACGTTATCGGAAGGGTGACGATGAACCATACCATGATAGATATGAAGGGCGTCAATGCCCGCGTTGGTGATAAGGTGCTTATCATAGGGAAAGACGGCACCATGTATATAGGTGCGGATCAAATCGCATCGCTTGCTTCGACAATAAGTTATGAGTTATTGTGCAGTATGGGTTCAAGCCTAAAAAGGATCTACGAATAATATGACATTCAGGCCGATAGCCATTTTTGAGTATATAGGCGCAAGATTTACCACGCTCCTTGAAGAATTGGGCGGTATATTCTCGACCTTCCTCCAGTCTGCCGGACTCTTGTTTGTGCCGCCTTTCAGGATGAGGCTTTTTTTAAAGCAGATGGAGTTTGTCGGGGTCGAATCAAGTTTCATAGTACTGCTTACCGGTGCGTTTACCGGTATGGTGTTTGCACTCCAGACATCATATGCGTTCAGGCTGTTCGGTGCGGAAAACCTCATAGGACCGTCCGTAGCACTGTCCCTGGCGCGGGAGCTTGGTCCTGTCCTGACCGGGCTTATGGTAACCGGCAGGGTCGGCTCTGCGATGGCAGCGGAGCTTGGAACGATGAAGGTAACAGAACAGATAGACGCCCTTTATACCATGAGTATAAACCCGGTCCAGTATCTTATAACGCCGCGTGTTTTATCGTCGATCATCATGCTTCCCATGCTGACGATACTGTTTGATTTTATCGGTATCATCGGAAGTTATTTTATGGCTGTGTTCCTTCTCGGTCTCAATGGTAACCGCTTTATAAGCGATACCATTTATATGGTGGACCTCAAAGATATATACATAGGCCTTTTGAAGGCGGCAGTGTTTGGAGCCATTATAGCAGTCGTTGGATGCTATAAGGGATATTTTGCGGAAAAAGGAGCTGAGGGCGTCGGCAAGGCGGCAACGCAGGCTGTAGTCATTTCCTCGGTATCCATACTGATAGCGGACTATTTTTTGACTGCACTCTTGTTTTGATTATGCAGATAGATATTAAAGGGCTAAAAAAATCATTCGGTACGAATAGTGTGCTGAACGGCATAGACCTTACGATAGAGGACGGCAAAACCACGGTCATCGTCGGTCAGACCGGTTGCGGGAAAAGCGTTCTTATCAAGCACATCATAGGACTGTTGCGGCCTGATGCCGGGCAGATAATCGTGAACGGTGCGGACATAACAAAATTAAAGCGCAAAGAATTCGGCGGTATTCTCAAGAACTTCGGCGTGTTGTTTCAGAACTCGGCGTTGTTCGATTCAATGACCGTCGGCGAGAATGTCGCTTTCCCCCTGAGAGAACATACCGGACTTTCCCCGACAAAGATTATGGACGTCGTCCGGGAAAAGCTGGCCATAGTAGGGCTGAAAGGCGTTGAACAGCTGTACCCTGCGGAATTGAGCGGCGGTATGAAAAAACGCGTCGGCCTTGCCCGGGCTATAGCCCTTGATCCCCAGGTGCTTATCTTTGATGAACCCACGACAGGCCTTGATCCGGTCATGAGCGATACGATAGACAACCTTATTATGAACACACAAAAACACCTCGGCGTGACCAGCATCGTTATAAGCCATGATATACCGGGCACCTTCAAGATAGCCCGCTGGATAGCAATGCTTTACAAAGGCAAAGTTGTTTTATATGGTAGTCCTGATGATTTCAGAAACACACAGGATCCGATTGTCAGGCAATTTCTGGAGAGAAGGGCAGAAGGCCCGTTGCAGGTAGAGGCATAGAATGAATAAAGGTATTTCGACAAATGCCAGGGTTGGTATATTCGTAGCCGTAGTCCTTCTGCTCCTCTTCTGGATTACGTTCAAAATAAGCAGCGGTACCATATTCGGCAGGATCCAGGGATACACGCTGACCGCAGAGTTTGATAATGCACAGGGGCTGAACACGAAGACCGGTGTTTTTATTGCCGGTATAAAGGTAGGCTATGTCGAGGATATCAAGCTGGCGGATGACAAGGCGCTTGTCACCTTACGGATAATACCCGGCGTGAAGATCGAAGACAATGCAAAAGCAGTCATACGGACAAAGGGACTGCTCGGAGAGAAATACATCGAGATTGTGCCGGGGAAGCAGCAAGCCGCGGCCCTTAAACCGGGGGAACAGATTATCTTTACGGAATCTCCTCCTGATCTGGAAGAACTCATGAACAAACTGAACGGCATTGCCAGTGATGTAAAGTCGGTAACCCAGAGTCTCAACGATGTGTTCGGGGGCTCGAAAGGCGAGAAAAACATGAGGGGCATGTTCGATAATCTCAACAGGACAATTACCCACATGGACCGCCTTATAACCAGTACCAATAAAAACCTCAACCGGACGTTTGATTCGGTCAATACGTTTGCACAGGCCTTGAAAGAACAGGGGCCCGATATCCTGACGAACCTGGCACAGATCTCCGGGGAGCTCCATGCCATTATCGCCGAGAACAAGCAATCCGTAAACAGGACAATGGAAAATATAAACCAGGCAAGCGAAAGGCTTGATAAGACACTCGCAAATCTTGAGGTGATAACGGGTAATCTGAAAGAGGGCAAAGGGGCCATAGGAAAGCTGCTCTCGGACAAAAAAACAGAACAGCAGGTGACCAAGGCCATAAGCGGATTGAGTTCCATGGTCGGCGGCACATCGAGGTTCAGGACCATTATCAGTTACCGCGGCGAGTATCAATTCGCTTATCACAATGTGAAGAGCTACCTTGATCTGAGGCTCCAACCGACATGGGACAAGTATTACCTGCTGGGCATCGTTGACGATCCCGGAGGCTACTCTTCCACTTCAACAACCTATACAACGGTCAAAAACGTCAATACCGGTACAGTCCAGCAAACAGAGACCGTGAACAATAATATATCGAATCAGCTTAAGATAAATGCGGAGATTGCAAAGCGAATATCCTACTTCACATTCCGCGGAGGCGTCATAGAATCGAGCGGCGGTATCGGTGTTGATATAAATGCACCCAACGACAAGGCACAGTTGAGCGTCGAGATGTTTAATTTCAACGAGAAACCATACCCGGAATTGAAAGCCATGCTGAGTATATCCATATTAAGGTACTTCCTCCTTTCGGGGGGTATGACGGACATTGCGAACAGGGATGTCAGGACGTGGTTTATGGGGGTAGGTTTGAAGTTCGATGATCAGGATCTGAAGAGCATATTCGGGCTTGCCGCAAGTACGACATACGTCAACACGAAATAAGTGTTGCCGGAAGAAAGTCCCCGGTTTAATGCAAGAAAAATGTATTTAAAAATTAATTCTTACGGAGGTTTCTATGGCAAAAATAGAAGATGTACTGGCGCTGGAGATACTGGATTCCCGCGGTAATCCGACCGTGGAGGTAACGTTGAAACTCGATAACGGTGTGTTTGCAACCGCAAAGGTGCCGTCGGGTGCGTCAACCGGAGAACGGGAGGCACTCGAACTGCGTGACGGAGATAAAAAACGCTATCAGGGAAAGGGCGTTCTGAAGGTCATCAACAATATCAAGGACATAATAAAGCCGGCCATAAAAGGGATGGAACCTTTCGACCAGAGGGCCATAGATAAAAAGCTGATAGAACTCGACGGGACCGGGACAAAGTCAAAGCTCGGTGCAAACGCAATACTTGCCGTATCTCTTGCTGCTGCTCACGCCAGTGCAAAGGCGCTGAATATGCCCCTTTACAAATACATAGGGGGTATCGACACGCCGGTGGTCCCCGTTCCCCTGTTGAATGTGCTGAACGGCGGCAAGCATGCGGACACCAATGTGGATTTTCAGGAATACATGATAGTGCCTGCCGGCTTACCGTCATTGAAAGAAGCGTTGAGGGCATCCGCAGAGGTTTATCATACGCTGAAATCAATCCTCAAAGAGAAATCGCTCGCGACCTCTGTCGGTGATGAAGGCGGTTTTGCACCGGACCTTAAAAACAACGAAGAACCATTGCAGCTCCTTTTTAAGGCGATCGAAAAAGCGGGCTACAAGCCGGGTAAGGACATCTACCTTGCCATAGACCCTGCTTCCAGCGAATTCTACAGCAACGGCAAATATAATCTCAAGGATGAAGGAAGAAAGCTCAGTTCAGAGCAGATGATCTCTCTTTATGAGAGTCTTGTAAAGGCTTACCCTCTTATCAGTATCGAAGACGGGCTTGCCGAGAACGATTGGAACGGCTGGGTACTTTTGAAAGAAAGGCTCGGCTCAAAAGTCCAGCTCGTTGCAGACGACCTTACGGTCACGAATACGAAGTATATACAAAAGGCATTGGAAATGGATGCCGCGAACTCTGTTCTGATCAAGCTGAACCAGATCGGCACGCTTACCGAGACCATGGAGTCAATAAGGATGGTACGATCAAATGGCTGGACAGCGGTTATATCCCACCGATCCGGGGAAACGGACGATACGACCATTGCGGACCTTGCGGTGGCTGCGAACACCGGTTTCATAAAAACAGGTGCACCCGCCCGGGGAGAACGTGTTGCAAAATACAACCGGCTTCTCGAGATCGAGTACGAGCTCGGGAAAAGGGCGGTATATCCCGGCATGCAGGCATTCGTGAGCATTCAATAATTATCGAAGGAGATGACTATGACAAAGGCATTGGATAGATTCAGGCTTGACGGTAAGGTGGCGGTCATAACAGGTGCAAGCAGGGGGATCGGCGAAGGGATTGCACAGGCGTTTGCATCGGCCGGTGCAAAGATTGTATTGTGCAGCAGAAAGCAGGCCGATCTTGAAAAAGTCGCCGAAAAGATCAAGGCCTCCGGCGGCGATGCGTATGTCGTAGCCGCACATGCGGGCAAGATTGACGACCTGAAGATGCTCGTCCAGAAGTCGGTGGAGCACTACGGGCGTATAGATATCCTGGTAAACAATGCGGGGACGAACCCTGCATTCGGTCCAATCCTGAATGTCGATGAAAAGATATGGGACAAGATATTCGAGATAAACCTCCGCGGCTTTTTCTTCCTCAGTAAGGAGGTTTCTTCGGTCATGTCGGACAAGGGCGGCGGTGTGATCATCAACATGGCGTCCGTTGCAGGGATCAAACCCGGTATGGGGCTCGGCGCTTACAGCGTGAGCAAGGCCGGTGTCATTATGATGACCAGGGTCCTTGCTCAGGAGTGGACCGGCATGAACATACGGGTCAATGCCATTGCACCCGGCGTTATCAAAACGAAATTCGCAGAGGCGCTGTACAGCAGTCCCGAACTTACGGAAGAAATAATGCGCGGTATTTCGATCAAAAGACTCGGCGAGCCGGATGATATCGTCGGAGCAGCGCTCTTCCTTGCGTCGGACGCCTCTTCCTATATAACGGGCCAGACCATCGTTGTCGACGGCGGCGGCATAATGCTTTGATTTAGCTCTGTAAAAACCTGTTGAATTCTTACGATTAAGGCATTATCCTTCTTCTATGAGAAAACAACTTATACTCCTTATAGGTGCAGTAACGATTGCAGGGTGTGCTCACGCGCCGGTGAATACGTTAACCATGAATGCGGGGAAAAACACGCAGGCGGAGAGCCGGTGCTCCAGCCCGGAACAATGTGCAGAAACGCATTTCATGCTCTCGGATTTAAAACTCCATGACAACAACGTCGACGGTGCACTGGAAGAGCTTCAAAAGTCGGTACACTACGATCCATCGTCTCCCTACCTGTATCTTCTGATCGCGCGGATCTATGCGCAGAAACAATCTTACAAACAAGCCCTCGAGTATACCGAAAAATCCCTCTCCCTGAATAAGACGTACGTTCAGGCACTCTACACAAAAGCGGACATACTCTCGAGTACCGGCAAGAACAAACAGGCGGTGGCCATCC
>JAKAHI010000055.1 GCA_021815065.1 bacterium
TTGTCCATATGCCGGCACACTGCTTCCTGCTGTAGCGTTCTATCATACGAAAACTCCTCTCATCGTGTTTCCACTGTTTGTATGACGGGAGTGTTTATTTTGTCAATGCCTTCACCGCTTCAAGTGTTTTCGTATAATCGGGGTGGCTGGTTATGTCGGGTACTATCTCCATGTAGCGTATGGTGTTGTTTTTGTCGACGACAAATATCGATCGTGCGAGCAAACGCAGTTCTTTGATGAGAACGCCGTAGGCATTGCCGAATGAAGCATCCCGGTGGTCCGATAATGTCCTGATTTTATCTATGCCGCCTGCGGAACAGAATCGTGATATGGCAAAAGGCAGGTCCATGCTCAGGTTTATAATAATGATATCGGCGGGCAGTTTGCCAGCTTCTTCGTTGAACCTCGTTGCCTGCAGGTTGCATACAGGGGTATCCAGAGACGGTGTAACGCTGAACACCTTTATCTTTCCTGCAAAGTCCTTGAGACCGACCGGAGTCATGTCTTTGTCGAGAGCAACAAAATCGGGCGCTTTGTCACCAACCTTGAGTGCCGGGCCGACCAGCGTGAGCGGATTACCTTTTGAAGTAACGATATTTTTTCTTTCCATACATCCTCCTTTTCGATTCGGTTTGGTAGCTTCTGAGAAGATCATAATCACGATAAAATTCCGAAGCAATAGACCGGTATATTCTGTCCTCTCAGTGCGATATTCTCTGTCTCTGCTTGACATCGTCAAAATGTGCTGATAGCTCTTTAAAGATAATGAGTTGCATTAAAAAAAATACAATCGAATATGCATGCAGGCACGTAGCTCAGGGGGAGAGCGCTGCTTTCACACAGCAGAGGTCGACGGTTCGAAACCGTCCGTGCCTACCACTTCGCCTCAGGTTAATCCGTTTCGACCACTTGGACGGTTCCCGTATGTATGGAGAGAACGGAGGTCTTACAGGCACGTAGCTCAGGGGGAGAGCGCTACCTTGACACGGTAGAGGTCGGCGGTTCGAGACCGCCCGTGCCTACCATTCAATTATGCTTACCATTACCTTTGAAAATAACCAATACGAAGTACAGGAAAATACTACGATTAAGGCTTTTCTCGATGGCATCAAAAGGCTTAAACATGATTTCATCGTTGCAAAAATGAACGGCCGGTATGTGGATCTTTCGTACAAGATCAAAGAGGACAGGGCTGTACTCCAACCCGTATCAATCGCGGACCCCGATGCGTTGCCGGTTATCAGACATTCTGCTTCACACCTCATGGCGCAGGCCGTTAAAGAATTGTTCCCTGAAGCAAAAATGACGATTGGCCCGTCAATCGACGAGGGATTCTACTACGATTTTTCTCTTGCAAACCCTTTTACCCCGCAGGATTTAGAAAAGATAGAGCAGCGCATGAAAGAGCTGGTAAAAAAGAATATTCCTATAGAAAGAAAAGAACTTACAAAGGACGAGGCAGAAAAGTTATTCCGGGATAAGCATGAAGATTACAAGATCGAGATCCTCAAGGATATTCAGGGTGCAATCTCGGCGTATCAGCAGGGAGATTTTGTCGATCTCTGCTTCGGTCCCCATGTGCCGTCAACGGGATATCTGAAGGCATTTAAGCTGCTTTCTACTGCGGGTGCTTACTGGCGCGGAGACGAGCACAATGAAATGCTCAGAAGAATATACGGCACTGCATTCCCCGACAAGGAATCTCTGAAGGCACATCTTGAAAGAATCGAAGAGGCAAAAAAGAGAGACCACCGGAAACTCGGAAAAGAACTGGATCTGTTTTCCCTGGAAGACGAGATCGGGCCGGGACTTGTTCTCTGGCATCCCAAAGGCGCGATCCTGAGAAATGTCATAGAAAATTACTGGAAGGATCTGCATAATGCATCGGGTTATCAATTTGTCTATACACCGCATATAGCCAAGCTATCGTTATGGAATACCAGCGGTCACCTCGGTTTTTACCGGGAAAATATGTTTCCATCCATGGAGCTTGAGAGCGTGGATTATCAGTTAAAGCCCATGAATTGCCCATTCCATATAGCCATATATAAAACGGATACGCGAAGCTACAAAGACCTGCCGTTACGGTGGGCCGAGCTCGGGACTGTTTATAGGTTCGAACGATCTGGTGTTATGCACGGTCTTATGAGGGTACGCGGCTTTACGCAGGATGATGCGCATATATTTGTTACCCCTGAAAAACTTGAAGATGAGGTCGTCAAAATACTCGAACTTGCACTGCACTATCTAAAAACGTTTGGATTTGAGCACTATAATATCTATCTTTCCACGAGGCCGGAAAAGTACGTCGGCAGTCTCGAGAATTGGGACAAAGCGGAATCGGCCCTCAAGGGTGCCCTGGACTCAATGTCCCTCGCATACTCGATAGATCCCGGAGAAGGAGTTTTCTACGGGCCTAAAATAGACATAAAAATAAAAGATGTGCTGGGCAGGGAATGGCAGTGCTCGACGATTCAGATTGACTTTAATTTGCCGGAAAGGTTTGATGTCAGTTACGTCGGTGATGATAACCAGAAGCACAGGACCATCATGGTTCACCGTGCCATTATGGGGTCGCTGGAGAGATTTATAGGGGTTCTTATCGAACACTATGGCGGTGCCTTTCCTTTCTGGCTTTCACCCGTCCAGGCAAAAGTTATTGCCATAAATACGAGAAATGTTGATTATGCAAACGAAATAGTGTTAGCTCTTAAGAACAAGCAGATAAGGGTAGAAGCCGATTACCGCGATGAAACGTTGTCCTATAAGATCAGAGAGGCAACTTTACAAAAGATCCCTTTTT
Source organism: bacterium (assembly GCA_021815065.1). Classification (GTDB taxonomy): domain Bacteria; phylum JAMCPX01; class JAMCPX01; order JAMCPX01; family JAMCPX01; genus JAJYLM01. The sequence continues at coordinate 2,804 of JAKAHI010000055.1, forward strand.
TGTTAATAGTGGGCGACAAGGAACAGCAAACAAACACGGTCACGATACGGCAGTACAAAGAAACGAAACAATCGTCTCTTTCGGTTGATGAACTGATGGAGTTGTTGTATAAAAAAAATAGAGAGAGGACAAATACATAGAAAAAGAACTGCGTTTTAATAGGAAGATCACTGCGCGAGAGGTGTTACTTATAGATGCGAATGGTTCACAGCTTGGAAGTATGTCTTTAGGACAGGCATTATCGATAGCAGAACAGGTTGGTCTTGATGTTGTGGAAGTATCTCCGAACAGTAATCCGCCTGTTTGCAAGCTGATGGATTTCGGCAAATACAAATACCAACTGAAAAAGAAGAGCAGGGATTCGAGAAAGTCACAGGTTGTTATAAAAACAAAGGAAGTTAAGTTAAGACCTACGACAGACGAACATGATGTAAATGTTAAGATAGGCAAAATAAAGGAACTTTTAAAAGATGGTAACAGGGTTAAGGTGGGAGTATTTTTAAAAGGCAGAGAGATGATGTATACAGACAGAGCTTATGCAATGCTCGACAAATTGGTCAAGATGCTTGTTGATGATGCCGTCGTGGCAGAGGCACCAAAGCATTTCGGCAAAACCGTATATGCGGTTTTAGCAGCTAAAAAATGATAAATTCTCAAGGAGATATTTGATATGCCAAAGATAAAAACAAAATCAGGGGCTAAGAAAAGATTTGCTGTAACGGGCACCGGCAAGGTGAAAGCAAAGAGGCCGGGTATGCGGCATTTACTCGAACATAAGACAAAGAGCAGAAAGAGAAGACTGAAGCATGACGTGATATTTGCGGGTTCGATAAAAAAACAATTAAAAAGGCTTATACCGAGTGCTTAGTAAAGAAATTCAAGAATCAAAATTAAACATTCAAAATCAAAAAAATGCAAAATTAAAGTTTCGCCGATAAAAAATAAAAAAATGATATTCAGGAGAATTCAAAGAGGTGTTATATGAGGGTAAAAAGAGGAGTGACAGCTAAAAAGAGACATAAAAAGTATTTAAAACTTGCAAAGGGATACTGGGGCAAAAAGCATCTTCTCTATAAAACTGCCCGAGAAGCTGTAGAAAAAGCACTCAAATACAGTTATAGGGACAGGAGGGCAAGAAAAAGAGATTTCAGATCCCTATGGATTATAAGGATCAATGCAAAGACGAGAGAATCGGGCATAAGCTATTCAAGCTTTATTTCTGGATTAAAGAAAGCCCATATCGAAATCAACCGGAAGATGCTTGCAGAGCTTGCAGTAAATCAACCGTCGGATTTTCAGAACCTTGTGGATGCATCGAAAAAGGCACTTGGACAGGCGTAGGATACGCTTGAGAATAAGAAACATATTGACACAGGGAAACAGGTATGCTACAAAATAAAATTCATTTTTGGAGAGATAAGTGACAACAATTAATCAGCTTATACGGGGAGCAAGGAAGAGGATGAAGTCGAAGAGTAAGGCGGCAGCTTTACAGAGTAATCCTCAGAAGAGAGGTGTGTGTGTAAGGGTTTATACGACGACACCGAAGAAACCGAACTCCGCCTTAAGAAAAGTTGCAAGAGTAAGATTAACGAACGGGATGGAAGTGACGGCTTATATACCGGGTATAGGGCATGAACTTCAGGAACACGCCGTTGTGCTTGTTCGGGGCGGAAGGGTACGGGACCTGCCTGGAGTTCGATATCACATCATAAGGGGTTCATTGGACACAACCGGAGTTAAAGAACGGAAAAAAGGGCGTTCGAAGTACGGCGCCAAGAAACAAAAGGCATAAAGGAAATTAGATGTCGAGAAAAAAGAAAGTTATACATGAGTTTGTTTTACCGGAAGCAGGATATAACGAAGAGTTAACGGCTAAATTTATCCGGTATATAATGAAACAGGGAAAGAGAATAACGGCCCAGAGGATATTCAATTCGGTTCTGAGTGAACTGCAATTGAAGAAAAAAGACGACCCTGTTAATGTATTTGTCAAAGCCGTTGACAATGTAAAACCAGTACTTGAGACCAGATCAAGACGGGTAGGAGGAGCAACATATCAGGTACCGGTAGAGGTGCGTGAAAACAGGCAGATAGCACTTGCTTTCAGATGGATACTTCTGTCTGCACGTTCAAGAACAGAAAAAACGATGGTGAATAAACTTGCAGGTGAGATACTCGATGCTTACGAGAACAAAGGAAATGCAATAAAGAAGAGAGAAGACACCCACAAAATGGCAGAAGCGAACAGAGCTTTTGCGCACTACCGCTGGTAATATTCAAGGTCAGCATAACGAATAACAGGGAGCTTATTCTTTTAATAATTTTATATGGATAAAAAACTCATAAGAAATATTGGTATAATGGCGCATATAGACGCTGGTAAAACAACGACTACAGAGAGGATTCTGTATTATACCGGGGTCAACTATAAAATTGGTGAAATAGATGACGGGACGACAACCATGGACTGGATGGAGCAGGAGCGGGAACGCGGTATTACCATTACGTCGGCATCCACGACCACGGTATGGAAAGGTTATCAGATCAATATTATAGACACGCCTGGTCACGTGGATTTTACGGTAGAGGTTGAACGGTCGCTCCGTATTCTTGACGGTGCGATTGCAATTTTCGATGCGGTGAATGGGGTAGAACCTCAGTCCGAGACCGTGTGGCGTCAGGCAAACAAATATAATGTGCCAAGGCTTGCTTATATCAATAAAATGGACAGGGTTGGTGCTGACTTTAACATGTCGGTCGATATGATCAAGAAAAGGCTGAACGCAAATCCGGTCCCGGTGCAGATACCGCTCGGCAAGGAAAGTGATTTTAAAGGCGTCATCGATCTTATCTCGATGAAGGCCATTGTATACGATGAAGATACGCTCGGTGCCAAATTTAGAGAGACGGAAATACCGAAAGAATATCTTATGGAAGCTGAGTTAAAAAGAGCGCATACCGTAGAAATAATAGCGGAACTCGATGAAAAGCTGACAGAAAAGTATTTGTCGGAATCGGCGATAACGGAAGACGAACTGAGACAAACTTTAAGAAAGGCTACGCTCGAGTTCAGGGCAGTACCGGTTTTGTGCGGTTCTTCCTTTAAGAATAAAGGTGTCCAGCCGCTTCTCGATGCAATCGTCGATTATCTGCCGTCTCCCGCGGATCTTCCTCCGGTTCTGGGCAAGGACATGGCCGGCAAGGAACTGGCGAGAAAGATATCGGATGATGAGCCGTTTTCGGCCGTTGCATTCAAAATCATGAACGATCCTTTTACCGGTCAGTTGACCTACATAAGGATATATTCAGGTGTACTATTATCGGGAAGCTATGTCTTCAACTCCTCAAAAGATAAAACAGAACGGATCGGCAGGATAGTAAGAATGCATGCCAATGCACGGCAGGACGTCAAGAAAGTGGAATCCGGAGATATCGTTGCAATCATAGGTTTGAAATACACGATGACCGGAGATACCCTTTGTACAAAGGAACAGCCCATCATACTCGAATCGATGGAGTTTCCTGAACCGGTTCTTTCGATATCAATAGAACCAAAGACAAAGGCGGATCAGGACAAACTGTCGGGCTCACTGTATAAACTTGCTACAGAAGATCCATCGTTTAAGCTGAGAGTCGATCAGGATACGGGACAAACGATAATATCGGGAATGGGTGAATTGCACCTTGAAATCATCATTGACAGGCTGAAAAGGGAGTATGGTGTGGAGGCAAACGTCGGTAAACCGATGGTTGCCTATAAAGAAACGATTACAAAAGAAGCGGGTGCAGAGGGCAAGTATATAAAACAGACAGGTGGAAGAGGCCAATATGGTCATGTTGTTTTCAAGGTAAGACCTGTATCGCTTGACAATGGTGTAAAATTCATAAACAAAATAGTCGGAGGTTCGATCCCGAGAGAATATATACCAGCGATTGAAAAGGGAGTTAAAGAGGCCGCTGAAAACGGTGTTCTGGGCGGGTATCCGGTTCTTGGTATCGAAGTAGAGGTTTACGATGGTTCATACCATGAAGTGGATTCATCGGAGATGGCCTTTAAAATAGCAGCTTCAATGGCGTTTAAAGATGCCGTGGGAAGTGCTGCTCCTGTTTTGCTTGAGCCGGTCATGAAGATCGAGGTCACCGTTTCGGAAGAGTTCATGGGAGAAGTAATAGGAGATTTAAGTTCAAGGCGCGGAAAGATAATGGGTATGGAAATGCGGTTGAACATGCATATTGTAAGGGCAGAAGTGCCGTTATCGGAGATGTTTGGTTATGCCACGGATCTGCGTTCAAGTACTCAAGGACGGGGCGTGTTTACAATGGAATTTTCTCATTATGAAGCGGTACCGGCGGCTATTGCTACCGGCATTCTTGAGAAATTGCAAGGTATTTAATAAAGGGTAGGAGGTAGACAAAAAAATGGGAAAAGCAAAATTTGAAAGGACGAAACCGCATCTGAACGTCGGGACCATCGGTCATATCGACCATGGGAAGACGACACTGACGGCGGCAATAACGAAGGTATTATCAGAAAAGAAGCTTGCAAATTTCATACCGTTTGATCAGATAGACAAGGCACCCGAGGAACGGGAGCGCGGGATAACGATATCGATATCGCACGTAGAGTATGAGACGGCGAAGCGCCACTATGCACACGTGGACTGCCCGGGGCATGCGGACTACATCAAGAACATGATAACGGGAGCAGCGCAGATGGACGGAGCGATCCTCGTGGTGAGTGCGGCGGACGGACCGATGCCGCAGACGAGGGAGCACATATTGCTTGCGAGGCAGGTGGGAGTACCGTACATTGTGGTATACATAAACAAGGCGGACATGGTAGACGACAAAGAGTTACTGGATCTGGTGGAACTCGAGGTTCGGGAATTACTGAC
>JAKAHI010000056.1 GCA_021815065.1 bacterium
GATACATTTTTGCAGGCGACAGCGGAACGGTCTTCGGCAATATCATCGGCAACTCCGAGGTATTTCTGAAGGCGAGCTATGTGTTCTGATTCGGTTTAGTTTTCAACAGCGTGTTAAAAATGCCCCTGCATGTCATTGCGAGGAGTACCGCCGGAGGTGGGACGACGAAGCAATCTGTAACTTATTGGTTTACCCGAAAAATGCAATAGCGAAGTCTGTTTATTCGCTCAATCCCGCGATCCACCTGATATCTAAACGTTTCCATATAGAAACGAGTTTTCGGTCCTCTGTAAGTTTATATGCTATTACCGGGTATGATTTCCTCATCGGATTTTCGAAGAATGCTTTTATTTGACGCGGGCTTATCGCTCATTTCACAAACTTCGCTATTTTGCAAATGCATTTTTTGGGTTTATAAAAACCGAGATTGCTCGACCCAGCTTCGCTGTGTGCCCGCGTTCGCAATGACGGTAATTCGAGTTTTTCTACAGCCTGTCAAAGGCAAACCCTGTTGTTCTCTGCCTGGATCTTGACGGGAAGGGAATGCAAGGAGATTGCAGAAAAGAGCTTATTTAAGTCAACGAATGGGAACAGGGTCTTCCAGCGTGTTCATATTGCTTGTGTGTACGATCCTGCCGTCCTTTGACAGGAAGATGACCGTTTTAATCTGCGCGTTCCGGATCATGCGCCTGCACAGAAGGCACGGCCTTCCATCGGCAAATCCGGGCTGTTCTACCTCGATCCCGGCAATATAGATCGTTGCGTCCTTCATCCTCTCGGGTGTGCCGTTTATGATCGCATTCTGCTCGGCGTGTACAGCCTCGCACAGTTCATAGCGTTCTCCGGAAGGGATATTGAGTTCCTTACGTTTACAGGTATTAATGTCGGAGCAGTTCGGCATGCCCCTGGGCGAGCCGTTATAACCCGTGCTTATGATCACGTTGTCCTTTACGATCACAGCGCCGTATTTCCGCCTCAGGCACGTCGAACGCGAGGAGACGGCCTTCGCAATCTCTATAAAATAATCGTCCCATGGCGGCCTTTCAAAGGCCTTTTTATCTTTCTGTTCGTTCATTCTGAAATCACTTTCCATTGCACGGTTCGTTATCTGTTCTGTAAATTTACGATTTGGTGCTGATCTCTTTCGATCGCAGGGCCGCAGCTTTGACAGCTTCGATGATCGCGGATCGCACGCCTTTTGCTTCGAGTATTGCCAATGCCTCTGCAGTAGTCCCTGCTGGTGAGGTAACGGCCTCCCGCAATGTCGCGAATGAAAGCTCGGATTCTTTTGCCATCTTCCCTGCGCCGATGACCGTTTGCACTGCCAGCTTGTTGGACACGTCCCTGGACAGCCCCATTCTTACACCCGCATCGGAAAGCGCTTCGAGGAACGCAAATACGTATGCAGGGCCGGACCCGCTCAATGCCGTTACGGCATGAAAGAGGCCTTCGTTCTTTATCTCAATCACATCGCCGGCGCCCATAAGCAGCTCTTTTACAAGATTGATGTCCGTTGCATCAGCCGCGTTATTTTTCATAATAACGCTCATGCCCTCACCTACGGTTGCCGCTATATTGGGCATCACCCGTATGATGCGCGTTTGCTTGCCGATATATCCTTCCAAAAAGGAGATCTCGATTCCTGCTGCAATCGATACGACCAGTTTTTGCGCCAGTGTCTCTTTGCATTGCTCGAGCACATCGGCCATGTCCTGCGGTTTCACTGCCAGAAAAGATATATCTCCTTCGGTCACGCACACGGTATTGGTTGTGACCGTTCTGACATTGTAGGTCTCCTCTATCTCTATGCGCCTCTTATCGTATTTATCGCTGATGATGATCTGTTTGCCGGTGACCTTTTTAGAGGAGAGCAGGCCTGCTATGATGGCTTCAGCCATTTTTCCCGCACCGATAAAGCTTATTGTTTTATCCATAATTACCCCCTTGGACCGAATACTGCTGTCCCGATTCTTATCATAGTCGCACCTTCTTTTATAGCAATTTTAAAATCGGACGACATACCCATGGACAGTTCTTTGAACGATTGTCCGAACACCCCTTGTTTCAGGAGCTTGTCCCTGAGTTCCCGCAGTGTGGTAAAATAGTTTGACAGCTGTGCTTCGCTGTTACCGGGCGGGGGCATGGTCATGAGTCCGGACGGCCGCAGGTGCTTCAGTGTTTTCAGGAGCTGCAGTGCATTGAAAAACTGCTCCGGGCGGAAGCCGGATTTTGTTGCTTCACCCGCGACATTGATTTCGAACAGCACGGGCTGGACATGTCCCTTTTGCTCTGCCCGTTTGTCTATTTCCACGGCAATGTCGCTGCTGCCTACGGAATGGATAAGCTCGAACGATTGAACGATGTGCCGTACCTTGTTTTTCTGTATATTGCCGATGAAGTGCCAGTGGACAGAAGGAGGAAGCATGGTGATCTTTTCAAGCGCTTCCTGGACATAGTTCTCCCCGAATGTATCGAGTCCTGCATCAACGGCCTCTTTTATACTGTCTATCCCAACGGTCTTTGAAACAGCGATAAGCCTGACGTCATTTATGTCCCTGCCTGACTTGAGGCATGTGCCGGAGATATCTTCACGTAATCTTTTGATCCTGGTTATTATGGTTTCCATATTGGGATCATGCATAGTATAAGTAATGCTTTAATGCAATTATCGCCGGATATTTTTATGATGAAGCGCAGTTCCGCCTTTGAGGAAACCATGATGTATGCTGGGTTGACAATTCCGGCACATTCATGCAATAAACTTCCATGACGCAGGATTCTGAAAATAGCTCTTTGTTGGTGGCTGCAATCAAACAGGTTGGGTTTAAAGGCCTGTTCAAGTATGCCTTTTATTCTATTGCCGTCTTCTTTTTTAACTGGATACCCTTGCCCCAGTTGCGGGTCTATTATCTCAGAATGCTGGGAGCAAAAATCGGGAAAAACGTATTTATCGGAAAGGTCCAGTTTAAAAATTATCACAAAGCGTCCTTTCCGGGCCTGACCATCGGGGATTGTACGTATATAAACGATGATGCCCTGATCGATCTGTACGACACCATGACCATAGGAAAGTATGTAACCATCGGCTTCAGAACTATGCTGTTCACGCATTTCAAAGGCAGCCATGTCGATCACCCGCTCAAAAAATTCTTACCCGACCGGCATATGCCGATGATCGTAGGTGACTACAGCTTTGTTTTAAGCGGCTGCATGGTAATCCCAGGGGTAAAGATCGGCAGGTATGCAGTGGTACACAGCGGGACGGTCGTTGTGAAAGACGTACCGGATAAATCCGTGCTGGCAAGCAGTCAGGCGAAAATCATTTATACCCTGGATATCCAGGAATAATACTATCCGGGAATTTTCCCGGTATTTTCCTTCGCATCGTCTCAAACTCTTTTTCCTGAGGAATGAACAGACTTCCTTATTGCATTTTCCGGGTCAAGCAGGATATAGTAGGGAACATCTTATGCACAATAACGCTGACAAAAAACAGATATGGTTTATTGTCCTGCTTGTTCTGACCGTTGTTGCGGTACACGGTATTTCCCTGCGTGACGGTTTTGTCAACTGGGACGATGAAATGATGATCGCCAACAACCCGAGGATCATGCATCTTTCTGTCAGAAGCATTATGCATATATTCGATCCGCATAGTGTTTATACCGATAAGTTTACCGAGTATTATCCGGTGCGCGATCTGAGTTACATGATTGATTATGCCCTCGGAGGGTTACATCCGTTCGTCTATCATCTGAGCAATCTCTTATACGAATTAGCGAATGCCATCCTCGTCTTCGTGCTCTTCCTGAAACTTTTTGATGATGCCCCTCTTGCCTTTTTGTCTGCGCTGATCTTTGCCCTCCATCCGTTAACCGCAGGTGTCGTGTCGTGGGTGTCGAGCAGGAAGGACCTTATGGCAATGACCTTTTACCTGCTTGCTTTTATCTATTTTGTTGACTTCTACAGGCATAGTACGGGCAGGACACGGGGCATGCAGGCCGCGGGCGAGGGGCAGCCGGGGACGTCTCCGGGGAAATATCTTGTTCTGTCATCCGTTCTTTTTCTTGCAGCCCTGCTGTCAAAGGCGTCGGCCCTGCCATTCCCGGGTATACTTGCGTCATACATGTTTATCATCGAGGACGAGAGACGTTTTAAGAAATACGCGGTATATCTTATCGTTCCCGTTGTCATTATGGCCCTGTATACTATCAACCTCTATAGCTATTCGACGAGTTACTTCGGTACCAGTACGCTCCAAACGATCTATAGCAGGGATTGGCTGCTGATGTTTATGCCGGAGCTGTTTGTCATATATGCGGTCCACTTTTTATTTCCGTTCAACAATGCAGCACTGTACATAGAGCCCGCAAACCGGAGTATGCTCGAACCCCTGTTTGTCCTTTCCGTTCCGTTTATCATCCTGCTGCTGTACGTATGCATAAAACACATAAGGAAAGACAAGACATTGTTTTTCGGATTTGCGTGGGTCCTGTTGAATATGGTGCCTGCATCCAATGTCGTAGGTTTGCAGATCAAGATCGCCGACCGGTTTGCCTACATATCCCTTGCAGGGTTCGGATTGATGTTTGCGCGGATAATCATCACGGCAACACGGGATACAGCCGCGTTCAAAAAATTCTTTATACCGGTCGCGTTCCTTGTTATACTCTCATACGGTGCCATGAGTTTTATGCTGGATCTGACCTGGCAGAACGGTGTTACCCTGTGGACGCGGCAGATCCAGACAAGGCCTTACATGCCGGGTGTTGATAAATCATTGTGGGGGTATGCCATGCTGGGCAATGCATACGGTGAAGAGGGGAATTATGCAAAGGACAAGGAGTACACCACGTACGTGCTGGAGAGAGCGCCGGATTATACGCCTGCACTCAAGGAACTCGGCAATGTGTACGCCAATGAGGGTGAATATGAAAAGGCCATAGCGCTTTATCAAAAGGCCTTGAAAGTTGATCTGAGTTCTTTCAGATCGTCGGATTACATCATTATTGCCGGATTGTACGAAAAGATGCATGATTACAAACGTGCAGCAGAGGCTTATGCCATGGCTCTGAAAGAGCCGCACCCGGCGTATAATGACAGGGGATTGAATTTTAAAATACGGGAACTGACGGAAAAAATACATGGGGAATAGAATCATTTTTGGAAAGCCTGACATAAAGAAAGAGGACATTCAATCCGCGGTCGATGTACTCAGGAGCGGATGGATAGGTATGGGGGCGGTGACGGAAGCGCTGGAGCGCGCCTTTGTAAAGTTTACCGGAGCGCGGTATGCGGCGGCAGTAACAAGCGGATCCAGCGGTCTGTTCTTATCCATGCTTGCATCCGGCATCGGGAAGGGCGATGAAGTCATTACATCTCCGATGACGTTCCCGGCCACGGCGAGCGAGGTTATCCATACGGGTGCACGGGTGAGGTTTGTGGACGTTGACAGTACCGGCAATATCGATGCTGCAAAAATAGAAAGGGCTGTAACGCGAAAGACAAAAGCCATACTACCCATCCATTTGCATGGAAGGCCGTGCGATATGAGCGCTGTCATGAGCCTGGCACGCAAGCATGGTCTGATGGTCATTGAGGATGCAGCCCATGCGTTTGGTGCAACCTACCGGGGCAAAAGCATCGGGAATATCGGTGACGCGACCGTATTCAGCTTGTATGCTACAAAAAATATTACGGCTGCGGAAGGTGGAGTTGTGACGACGAGCAATAAAAAGATTGCCGATAGGATCAGGCTTCTGAGGTCGTACGGTATAACAAAGACGGCATGGTCGAGGTTCGGAAAGAAGAACAATAAAATGCCGTATGATACGCTGATACCCGGTTATAATTTTGAAATCCCGGACCTGCTTTCGGCTATCGCGCTCTCACAAATGAAGGGATATGCCCGGAAGAGTGCGCGAAGAAAATTGATATGGGACCGGTACAACAGACACTTTCAGCAGCTCCCGATCGGATTGCCGCCGCTGTATAGCGAGGGTAACCACGGCATGCACCTGTACGCAATTTCCGTGGACCGGGAAAAGACCGGCATGGACAGGGAAACGGTCAGGAGGCGGCTGAATGCCATGGGTATCGGCACAGGGATTCATTTCGTATCGTTGCATCTCCATTCCTATTTCAGGGATACCTATGGTCTGAAGCCCGGTGATTTCCCGAACGCCCTGAGGATTTCACGTCAGACGCTTTCGCTCCCGCTCGCGTCGGGTATGACGGAGCACGAGGTAAACAGGGTGATACAATCGGTAAAGCGGATCTTCAATGGATAAACCGAAGCTCAGCATAATACTTGCCTGTTATAACGAATCCTCGCACCTGCAAAAGAGTTTTCAGGCATTAAAAGACATGCTGTCTCATGCGAATTTCACGTACGAAATCATCATGGTAGACGATAAAAGCACGGATCGCACGCCTGAGATACTGCAGGACATCATCAAACAGCATCCGGATATGCAGATAAAGCTGATCCCGCACGACCGCAATACAGGCCGGGGCAGGGCAGTGACCGACGGGTTTAAGGCTGCCGGGGCGGATATCGCCGGTTATATAGATGTAGACCTCGAAATAGATGCGGTTTACCTGTATGCCTTTTATCATGCAATCCGTGAAGGCTTCGATGCAGCAATCGGCGAAAGGGTGTCGCGCCTCGGTCTGCATTCCATCGCGAGGATTTTTACGGGCAGAAGCTACAACATGCTCATGAGAGCATTTATAGACCTCCCGCTGCATGATACGGAATCCGGCATCAAGTTTTTCGACAGGCAAAAGCTGTTGTCTATTGTTGACAGTGTCCATGACCCTCACTGGTTCTGGGACACGGAGATATGCGCCAGGATGTACAAAGCAGGGTATACGATAAAAGAAATACCGTGTATTTATGCGAGGAACAGACATAAAAAATCGACGGTAAAACTGATACAAGATTCAATCTATTATTTCAAGAACCTGATAAAATTCAGAAAAGTATATAAATCGCTGTAACAAGACTCTAATTTAGCGAGAGTTCCCCACCCCTTATGCTACTTTCAGCTCGACGCCCTTTTGTCTTATTTCATAGATAAGCGGCAGCCACGTATCATTCTTATAGGATTCAGACGAAATGGGCACAGGCTCAATTCTCGGGTCAACCCGCCATGCCGCCTGCAGCAGCATCGTGCCTTCTTCATATCGATCCTTGCCAAAGTCCGGTGAAACTATGGCAAGATCTATATCACTGTCCGGATGCGCACTGCTGGTTGCGTATGATCCGTAAAGCACGACTTTTTCCACGCGGATACCGTTTCTTATTAAGACGTCTGCAAATCTTTTAATTATTTCTGTAATTTCTTTGTCAACCATATATAAACTTCCTCTAATTCTTTAAATTTCTTTTGCGTAAAGTCTGCCGTACACTTCTTATAAAATTCCCCTTTGTCGTCGGGGTACCTTTATAGTCTATTCAATTTAAAATCTCAAGTTGGGAATACGCACAATGTGCTGCAACGTGTCACTGCAGGGTAAGGACGTCCGCCGGCAGGCCTGCGGATGTAAAAATCGATCCGTCCGGACAAAACGGCTTCCTTCCTTGAGAATCTTCCTTATATTATAGAATAACGGTGAAGCTGAGCGCAGGATATTTTCCGTTTCGTGAGACCTCTTATGCGAGCGGCTTTATCATCTTTTGTTGGAAAGCATACGTC
>JAKAHI010000057.1 GCA_021815065.1 bacterium
GAGGAAGGCTGCGGTAAAAGGGCTGAAACGCCGGTACAGCGCCGCAAAGATCAAGAAGCACGACATCGATTTTGTATTCTCGGACAATACGGAATACTGATTCCCGGCCGCTATCGCCAGGTTAACCCGAATAATGCAATAAGGAGGTTTACTTATTCGCTCAATCCCGCGATCCACCTGATATCTATACGTTTCCTTATAGAAACGAGCTTTAAGTCCTCTGTATGTTTATATGCAATTACCCGGTATGGTTTCCTCATCGGATTTTCGAAGAATACCTTTATCTGACGCGGGATTATCGCTCATTGCATAAACCTCCTTATTTTACAATCGCATTTTTCGGGTTAAATGCATATATTGACGGGTCAATTTAACAATGCTAATCAAACAGCATGCTTGACATAAAAGTATTGCGGGAAAACAAAAAACTCGTCGAAGATGCACTTGCCAAGAGAGGAATGAATCTATCCCTGAAGGTTTTCTACGAAAAGGACGAGAGAAGGCTTGAACTCCTGAGGAAGGTCGAAGATCTCAAACACACAAGGAACCTCATTTCAAAAGACATCGGCGTCAAAAAATCAAAGTCTGAAGACGCAAACGTACTATTGCAGGAAGTGAAATCGATAGGCGCAGAGATAGACGAGGTTCACCATTCACTCGATGAGCTGGAGAAAGAACTGAATGATTTCGTTCTGACGATACCCAACATGCCGCATTCCTCCGTTGTTTACGGCAGGACGAGCGAGGACAATCCCGTGGTAAAGACCTGGGGTGAGAAAAAAGAATTTCCGTTTACCCCTTATGCGCACGATGACCTTGCCATTCGGCTCGACATCATCGACTTCGAGAAAGGTGCAAAGATTGCCGCATCCGGTTTTTCCGTTTCAAAAGGGCCCGGTGCCTTACTCGAGAGGGCACTGATCAATTTTTTTCTCGATGTGCATACGAAAGAGCAGGGATATACGGAGGTTTATATTCCGTTTATCGTGAACGGCAATAGCATGACCGGTACCGGGCAGCTCCCGAAGTTCAAAGAGGACCTTTTTAAAATCGAGGGGGAAGACCTGTATCTGATCCCTACATCGGAGGTACCCATCACGAATATCCATGCAAAAGAGATCCTTGAAAGAACAGCACTGCCGAAATATTACACCGCCTATTCGCCCTGTTTCAGAAAGGAAGCCGGCTCCTACGGAAAGGATACAAAAGGATTGATACGGCAGCACCAGTTTAACAAGGTGGAGATTGTGAAGCTCGTGGAGCCCGGGTCTTCGTACCAGGAGCTTGAGTCTCTGCTGGAGGATGCGGAGGAATTGTTGAAGCGTTTAAAACTGCCGTACAGGGTCGTCAATCTTTGTTCCGGGGATCTCGGTTTTTCTGCAGCCAAGACCTACGATATCGAAGTCTGGCTCCCGGGACAAAACGAGTACAGAGAGATATCGTCCTGCAGCAATTTCGAAGATTTTCAGGCGCGGAGAGCAGGCATAAAATACCGGCCTTCAAAAGGAGAAAAGCCTGCGTATGTCCATACGCTGAACGGCTCGGGACTCGCAGTCGGAAGAACGGTTGTCGCGATCCTCGAAAACTATCAGCAGGAAGATCAGAGCGTCATCATACCGGATGTCTTGCGTCCGTATATGAATGGTGTTACGGTTTTAAAACCAGTAGAAAAGTAAGAAGTTGTCTTTCTTATTCTCCCTTAAAGATAAGACGGATAGAACAAAAACATATATATGACTTGGAGAGGTGGCCGAGCGGCTGAAGGCAACCGCCTGCTAAGCGGTTTTCGTCGAAAGGCGAACGTGAGTTCGAATCTCACCCTCTCCGTATTTTATAAGGTACCGATGTGTGCGTCCGGATGTGAGGTCAAGAGGAAAGGGGGTACAAAGATGTTTAGACAGACAGCTCTCATACTTTTTATGATGTTCTTCATAATTTCGTTTTCGACCTGTAGTAGCAGCAAAACCGGTGTTCCCTATAAAGCATTGCACGCCGATGGTCAGTGGATAAAAGATTCGCAGGGAAGGGTCGTTATTCTCAGGGGCATAAATGCCGGGGGCGACAGCAAGATACCGCCGTTCATACCATTCGCATCAGAGGCGAGTGCCGCACAGATAAAAAGCTGGGGCATGAATTTTGTACGGTATGTTACGGTATGGGAAGGACTGGAACCTACCGAAGGTGTCTACGATACTGCCTATCTCGATGACATGGCGAACCGGGTAAACTGGCTTACTTCAAGGGGCATCTATGTTTTTATCGATATGCACCAGGATCTTTTTGCAAGGGAATTTTGCGGAGACGGTGCTCCACAGTGGGCATCGACGGGTGATCCGTCACAGCTTGCCGTTCCCTGCGGACAAAACTGGTTTTTGAATTACCCCTCGCCTCCTGTCGAGCAATCGTTTACCAGGTTCTGGACCGACACGACGTTGCAGTCGCATTTCATCGATGCGTTCAAACTGATTGCACAGAAATTCAGGAACAACAGCATGGTTGTTGGCTATGAGTTGTTCAACGAGCCGTGGAACGGAAATTTTACCGGTTCGACGTTCGAGAAGTACTACCTCGCTCCCTTTTATCAAAAGGTCATTGACGCCATCAGGACCGAAGACCCGGGCGCCATGATATTTTTCGAGCCCTATGTCCTGACCGGCGGAATACCCCAGAGTAATCTGCCATCATTGCAGAGGAGCAATCTTGTTTATGCACCCCATTTCTATGCGATCGGCGTGACGACGGGCGGCACTACAAATATCACCGCTGCCATCAACGGCATTGATCAGGATCTTACGCAGGTGCAGCAAAAGGCACAAGCACTTGGAACGCCGGAAATACTCGGGGAATTCGGTGCAGCCCCCACAACCACCGGTACAGCCCTGATCCAGGGTTACTATGACATGCTGGACAAACACCTGATGGGCGGGACAATCTGGGACTACGCTGTAGCTGATACGTGGAACAACGAAGGTATGAGTCTTGTCAACGCGGATTTGAGTGAGAGGCCCTATGTGAACGCTGTCGTACGGCCCTACCCTATGGCAATAGCAGGCATCCCGACCCTGATAAGCTTCAGCACGACCACCAATGACTTCAGACTGGAATTTGAAGAGGATGGTGTTACCGCACCGACAGTTATCTACATTCCCCCAAGGGTTTATCCTGCAGGTATTTCCGTACAGACAAGCGACGGTGTTTATGTTACGGACACCGCGTCAAGCGAGCTCTACTTCACGGCCACAAGCAGCGTACAGAAACACTGGATTGATATTACGCCTGCACCATAATGAGAGGGACAGTAATAGCGAGAAATCATAAACAGATGATGCGGTTGTACCGGCAGGTAATGCCGGTACGTAGTATGGCTTTCATAGAGTTGCAGCATAAGATCGGATTGAGATTTCATTATTTTTCATAAAGGAGGTTTTACAAGCATGAAGCGATGGATCATTTCTTTCCTTTTGTTCGCTCTGGCAGCAAGCAGTACGGTTTTTGCTGCACAACCAATCATATCATTCAAATTTTTTCATAAACCCATACTGACTGCACTCCCTGGAGAGCCGTTAAATGTTTCTGCAACAATAGACCCTGCCGGAAGGGTCGCTTATGCATCCTTACTCTACAAATCGCCGTCCGATACCTTTTATAAGGCCATATTTTTAAAACGTACGTCGGGTGATACGTTTGCAGGCACGATACCGTCGATGGACATCAATCCGCCCAAGCTCATGTACTATATCAACGTTGTGGACACGAACGGACAGTCCCATGTATTATTCATGGGCCCGAACAACCCCCAGATAGTGGATATCGGAGAGGCCAATGTGCAATCCGCAGAAGAAGCATCAGCCATGGAACAGGAGCTCGCACTGTTCAGCTCCGAAGACGTGGTTTACTCTGCCGCAAAGCATAAGCAGAAGATCACACAGGCGCCTGCCGCAATCAGTGTTATTACCGCCAATGACATAAAGTACAGTGCGGGTATTTCGCTTTCCGATGTGTTCAGGACTGTTCCCGGTATGGACGTCGAATATATAAATCCATCCTATCCCATATTTAACGAACGGGGGTACGGCACCGAGAAGAACAACCGTATGCTGGTGCTGCTAAACGGCAGGGTGTTGAACAACACGCTGTTCGGTCCAACCTTCATAGAGGATCTGCCCGTTCCGCTGAGCGAGATCGGAAGGATAGAGGTCATTCGGGGCGCCAGTTCTTCATTGTATGGTGCCGATGCTGTTACCGGTATCATCAGTATAACGACAAAAAAGCCGGAACAGACACCGACGTTCATAGTTTCTGGTATCGGCGGTTTAACCACGGAACAGCCTGCCAAATTTATCGGTAATTACGATACCTCTGTTATTGCGCAAGGGGAAACAAGCTCGACCGGGTTCATTGCCAGTGCCGGGTATAAGCACCTTGCCGATTTCTCCGACCCCAACAAAACAGCCCTCGATCTTCCGAGGGCATGGCTTTATATTGACCATACGTTCTCCCATGACCTTAAGACCTCGTTTGAGGGAGGCTGGGACAGACCCAATTTTGAGCTTTTTACGGATTTAAATATTTTCAACGCAAGTTTTCAGGAGAATTACCTGAAGGCGGATGTAGATTATAAAGGCCTGAAAGCGGATGTTTACTGGAACAGGTTCTATACGACAATCCCGATGAACGTATCGTTTTTGGGTGCATCATTAAGCCTTTTCCCGTCGGATTTCAGCGGTACAACGAACAGCTACAACCTCGATCTCCAGTATAACCTGCCTAAAATCCCGTACAACAAACTTATTGTCGGACTGAATACGAATTATAATGCCTACGACTATCCGCTGCTCCTGACCAATTACAACGGGATTGATCTGTCAAAAGAATTCATTTACGGCGGTTTCTTGCACGACGAAGTCGGACCGTTTTACAATTTTGTGCTCACCCTCGACGGCAGATACGATCATTTTTCTGTTACCCAGCCCGGAGTCAGCTACAGGGCCAACCTGAGTTATTCGATAACGCCGGAGCAGACCATACGTTTGTCCTATGGCACCGCATTCAGAAAACCCATTTATATGGAGGCGCAGTTCATGCCGGTTACCAACCCATTGCCCGGTATCATATCCCCGCCTATTCTCGGCAATCCATACCTTAAAAACGAACAGATCCGCTCCACGGAGTTTGGGTATATAGGACAATGGGGGACACACGTCAGGACAGAACTGACGGCCTATTATCAGGAGTTATTGAACATGATTAATTTTTCGCTTCTCTCCAGCCCCATGAGGCTGCTGTTCGTCAACGCTGCCCCGCGGTATGTAGCGCACGGCGGCGAGGCCGGTATCGAGTATGAGCCCATACAGCAGATCAAGATGTTCGCAAACTATTCGTATATTCTGCGGGAAGACAGCATAGGGTCCTCGGTTGCGAACTACTCGACCGAGAAATTCAATGCCGGTGTGCGCTATGCACTGGCGCATAAGTTTTTTATAAACGTCGACGGGGACTATGTTTCCGCAAAGGTGGCGTCGCTGACCAATCCGGCCACAGCATACACCACGGATGTTATGACCCTGCCGTCATATTTTATCGTTAACACAAAAGTGGGGTATACGCTGATCGAAAAAAGGCTGGAGATCGGCGCTTATGTGTTCAACATGTTCAACGACATCCATCATGAGTTTCCGTATATACAAACATCGAATGCCTCTTTGACGCAAACCAACACCTTCGGCGGTGAAGCAATAGGCAGGATGCTGATGGTTTATGCAAATATATACTTTTGATTGACGGCTGCCTGAGGATTGCCGCCGATGCCGTTCTCTTGCAATTTTGAAAGGATATGGTATCCTTTGCCTCATACAACAGGGATGATGTCACATCCTTGATAACGGCCTGCATCGATTATCAATAGGATAAAGGAGGCTTTATGAAGAAAACGGTGTTCTTTGTTTTCATACTTCTTTTACAGGCATCGACTGCATTTTCTGCAAACCGTACGATCATGGTATTCGATTTCAAGGGGATCGGTGTTTCGAAAGAACAATTAACCGCTGCTTCATATCTGCTGAGGCAGGACCTTTCGCAGACGGGAATCCAGGTACTCGATGCAAACGATTTTACGGACGGAAGTACCTGTTATGACGAATCGTGCGGCATTCCTCTTGCGCGTGCACAGGGGGCCGATAAGGCCGTTACCGGCACGATGATCCTTATCGGGAACAAGATCGTCGTCAAATCGACGGTCTTTGATGTCGGGACAAGCAAGCCGGTCCTTTATAACTCACTCAATGCTGAAAGTCCGTCGGACATCGATGCCGTCATGAACAGATTGTCCGATTCCATAGCCAGCAATAAGCCCGCATCCGAGGTGATTACCTTGAACAATATTACGCAACAGGAGACATCGACGCCGAAAAGGGTCAGCACGTATGCTTATATGGGAATAGACATGGGGATGACAGCGCCTGTCGGAGCATCTTATTTGAATTCAGGTACGTTAAATAATCTGGATGCCTTGATGTTCAGTTTTGAGCTTAATGACCATGCAATGCTTCAGTTCAAACCCCTGCTTGGGTTCAGCTGGAACAATTCTGGCAGTACGAATGTTTTGGACTGGAGGATTATGGATATAGGAGGCTACTATATATCGAGTATCGAGAACATATCCCCGTTCGTGGGCGGCAGCGTCAGTCTTCACCTGTTGAATATGTCCAGAACGACAAACGGCAGCTTATATACGACGACGGAAAATTATAACAGAACAGATATCGGGCTGTTTTTGGGAGGAGGGGTCATGTTCTTCAGAACGGCTTCGGTGCATCTCTATGTAGAAGCAGGCTATCAAACGATTTTCGACAGATTCGATGGAAACGGTGCACAGGGTATAGTCTGCAACATGGGATTTCTCTTCAAAATTTGAAGAGGAGAAGAAGCTCCTGTTTCTCAAGACCGGGAATTCACATCACACCGGAGATATGCCGGTGACAGAGGCTGAAGCAGCGAATGTAACGCGGTGGAACGGCGAGCCCGGACGCTATGAAGTATACTACCTCAAGTTTAACCACCTCCGGACATCCACAGGGTTCTGGATACGGTACACCCTGCTTGCGCCGGTCAGCGGCAGTCCGGTAGCAGAGCTGTGGGCCATATTTTTCGATGCAAAGGACCCGTCAAACAACAGGGCTGTCAAGAACACATTTCCTGTTTCGCAGGCTGTGATTAAAAAGGACAACTTTTCGTTCGGGATAGGCAATGCCCTCATAGAACAGACCCGGGCATACGGAGGGATCAGGGGTAAAGAAGGTTCGATAACATGGGACCTCAGGTTTGAACCGATCTTCCGGATCTTCCGGCATTTCCCATATGGATTCATGTACTGGGCATCTGTCCCCAAAACCAAGGTTATATCGCCGAACTTCAGCGTGAAGGTATACGGCAGCGTAGAGGTAAACGGCAGGACATATGACTGCGACGGCGAGCCCGGACAGCAGACGCACCTATGGGGAACGAAGCATGCAGAGCGCTGGACATGGGCAAATTCAAGCATCTTCAAAGAAGACAGCAGTGCGATCTTCGAGGGCCTGTCCGCGCAGATTAAGGTCGGAAACAGGACGAGCCCTGCATTGACGCTGTTTTTCATAAGGTGCCTTGGCAAAGACTACTATCTCAACAGCCTTTTCCGCCTTTTCAGGAACAAGAGTGAGAG
>JAKAHI010000058.1 GCA_021815065.1 bacterium
CGGTGCGTGATAGGGGCCAACCGCCTTTCCATCATAGACATAGAAAAGGGTGATCAGCCCATTCATAATGAGGATGCCTCAATATGGGTAGTGTATAACGGAGAGGTCTATAACTTCAAAGAACTCAGGAAGAAGCTTCTTCTGCAGGGACACAGGTTTTATACGGATACCGATACCGAGGTTATTGTCCATCTTTACGAGCAGGAGGGGATAGAGGGCTTTGATAAATTAAACGGCATGTTCGCGTTCGCTCTCTACGACCAGAGGCAGCAGCGGCTGGTACTCGCACGGGACAGGATCGGCATAAAGCCCCTCTATTACAGCTTGTCCGATGGCATCACGTTTGCCTCTGAAATGAAGGCACTTATTGCACTGAAGGACAGAAGCTATCATCTCAATCTTTCCGGTGTGGCACAGTATTTTGCCCATGATTATACGCCGGCTCCAGACACCGTTGTGAACGGTATTTTCAAGCTTTTGCCCGGATTCTGCCTTATGTATGAGCAAGGACATAGCTATGAAAAGGCATTCGCAGCTGCCCCTGCACCGTTCCCTGATGCAAGCAATAATCAAGGTGGACCGGAATCCAGATTAGAAGCGCTTTTATTCGATAGTGTGCGGGACCAGATGGTAGCGGATGTGCCGGTCGGTATATTCCTGTCTGGAGGTATTGATTCTTCGACCGTTGCATACTTCGCATCGAAGATTAAGCCTGACGTCGAGAGCTTTTCCATTGCATTTGAAGAACCGTCTTTTGATGAAAACAAGTATGCCCTCATGGTGAGCAAGGCCCTTGGTTTGAAGCATTACTCGGAGGTGTTCACGTTCGGAGTGTTCCGCGGATTGTTCGATCACCTCATGGATTTTATGGATGAACCTGTTGCAGACCCGTCTTTTCTGCCGACCTATTTTCTCAGCAGACTTGCCGCGGAGCACGTGAAGGTGGTGCTCTCGGGTGAGGGCGGGGATGAGATGTTTGCGGGGTATCCGACCTACAGGGCGCATGGGTTCTCATCTTTGTACGGATCGGTCCCTTCCGTAATAAGGAAGTATGCTCTGGAACCTCTTGTGGACAAGCTGCCTGTTTCATCAAGGAACTTTTCTTTTGATTTTATCTCAAAAAAATTTATACGTTCGGCACTGATGCCTGTGCATAAAAGGCATATCCAATGGATGGCCGGGTTTTCCGATGCGGAGCTGGATCTTCTGTTTAAAGACGGGATTCTCGATCGTACCACGGATATCTATCGGCATGCAGGTACCCTTGCAGAGAAGGCCTCTGCACTATCCGACCCCGAGATTGCAAATGTGCTGGATATACTCATGTACCTTCCGGATGACCTGCTCGTAAAGGTTGACCGCGCTACTATGTTTGCATCGATTGAATCGCGGGTCCCTCTGCTTGACAACAGGCTTGTGGAATTCAGCATGGCACTGCCCTTTGGTTATAAAATCAAAGGTCTTACACAAAAGTATCTGCTGAAACGGCTCATGAAGGGGAAGCTGCCAGACCGTATTATAAACAGGAAAAAGAAGGGATTCGGCATACCTCTGACAAAGTGGCTGCAGCATGATTTCAGACGCGAGGCTGAATCGCTTCTGTCAAAGGATTCCATCGAGAGTACCGGCTTATTGAATTATACATACATAGACAGGCTCTTGAAGGAGCATACGGCAAAGACCTATGATCATAGGAAAAAGCTCTGGCCTGTTATCGTGTTTGTACAATGGCTGCAGCGGTATAAGATCGGATTGCCCTAAATACATTTGGGAAAGACATAGTTGTTGACTGTTGCAAAAATTATGAATATTATTTGTCCATGCGAACACATACACGTAACATAAACGGAGAGACCGGCAGTTCAAAAGTTTCAACGTTCATATGGCTACTTATTCTGGCATTCATTGTTTATATGGTCATAAAGATTGCCCCAGTGTATATCATCAATTATCAGATACAGAATCTGTTCGAGGTCAACGCAAACCGGATACAGACCACGGCACTAGGCGATATAAAAGCGGATATAGCTTCAAAGCTTGTCAATATACACGCGCCGATTACCATAGATGATGTAACGATTAGCCAGAATGATCCCCAGAGCGTTACCATATCGGCAGAATATTCGGTAGTAGTGAAATTTGTTGACGATTTAAAAATAACATTTCATTTTAAACCAAAAGCAATAACAGATGTACAATAAAAATAATTCCTTTAAGTTAATCCTGAGAGGTTAACAAGGATGAGCTGGATAAAAGTACAGCAATTTTATAAACAGCCTTCCCTTGAAAAGGAAGGCTGTTTTTTGTATAAAAAGAGGGCGTTATGAAAAGTGTCATCATGGATTCAACCGCAATAGAAAGGGCTTTAAAGCGCATTGCCCATGAAATTATAGAAAAACATACATCCGTACCGGTAAGCCTCATCGGCATAAGAACGGCAGGGGTGTTTATAGCATCCAGACTCGCGGAGTATATCGGGCAGTTCGGCCAGATTCCCGTACAAACCGCTATACTCGATATTACCCTGTACAGGGACGATGCCGCAAAGGGGGCAGGAAGGGCCATTGTCAGGGCAACGGAGATACATTTCCCTGTCGACAACGCATTCATAATACTGGTTGACGATGTACTGTTTACCGGCCGCACGGTACGCGCTGCAATGGATGCCGTCATAGACCTCGGCAGGCCGAAGGTTATTCAGCTTGCCGTGCTTGTTGACCGGGGGCACAGAGAACTGCCGATCAAAGCCGATTATACGGGGAAGAATATTCCTACCACAGATGACGATCAAATAAAGGTCGTATTGACCGAGAGCGGAAGCAAAGAGGACGCGGTATATTTAATGAGGAAAGGAGATTAAACATGGTTTCCGGCAAAGGTATCATAGGATTAAAGTATCTTGGTAAAGACGATATAGAGCAGATCGTCGAAACTGCCTTTTCCATGCGGGACATATCGAAGAGAAGCGTCAAAAAAGTCCCGACACTGCGGGGGAAAACAGTCATCAATCTGTTCTTTGAGTCGAGCACACGGACAAAAACATCTTTCGAGATAGCAGCCAAACGGCTCTCCGCAGATGTCGTGAATTTCTCCTACGCATCGAGCAGCACATCAAAGGGTGAGACCACGATAGATACAGCGAAGAACATCGAGGCCATGAACCCGGATGTTTTTATTATTCGGCACGCATCCTCAGGCATCATGGAGCTGCTGTCGAGGCATCTCAAAACGCCCATCATCAGTGCCGGTGATGGTACGAACGAGCATCCGACCCAGGGCCTGCTCGATATTATGACAATCAGGGATGAGAAAAAGCGTATCGACGGATTGAAGGTCGTCGTGGCCGGCGATATCTACCATTCCAGAGTTGCGCGATCCGATATCTACGGCATGGGCAAGCTTGGTGCAAAGGTATATTTCTTTTCCCCGCCTACGATGATTACTGAAGATTACGCAAGCCTTGGTGCGCGCGTAACGTACGATGCGCAGGAGGCATTTACCGATGCCGACGTTATCATCATGCTGAGGATACAGCTCGAACGCCAGGCAACAGGTCTTTTCCCGTCCACCCGTGAATATGCGAAGGTCTTCGGCTTGAATGAACAGAGGTTGAAGCTTGCGAAGCCGGATGTTATCGTTATGCACCCGGGGCCGATAAACAGGGGGCTCGAACTTTCGAGCGGTGTTGCGGACAACAAAGAACATTCAAGGGTGCTGAAACAGGTTGAAAACGGTGTATCCATACGGATGTCCGCCATATACCATACCATAGGAGAAGGCCATGAATATACTGATAATTAATGGATTATTGATCGATCCATCACAGAATATGGAGAAGAGCGGCGCACTCCTCATAGAGGATGACCGTATAAAGGGGATTGTCGATCCCGCGTCTTACAGCATAAACGGTGATACAGCTTTCTTAAAGGACCAGAAGGATAAGCCATACACGGTCATAGATGCAGCAGGCAAATGGGTAGTTCCCGGTCTTATAGATATGCATGTGCATTTCAGAGACCCTGGATATGAATATAAAGAGGACATTATAACGGGTACCATGGCTGCAATGTCGGGAGGGTTTACCTCTGTGTGTGCCATGCCGAACACTCGGCCTATAAACGACAATAAGACCGTAACCCGCTATATGATCTCAAAGGCACACGATGCCGGCTATGCCAATCTTTTTCCCATTGCCGCTGTTTCAAAGGGGAGCGGGGGCGCGGAGCTGTCCGAAATTTATGACCTGGTCGATGCCGGAGCAGTTGCAGTTTCTGACGACGGTATGCCAGTCGCCAGTGCGGGGCTTTTAAGAATGGCATTGCTGTATATGAAACCACTCGGTATACCCCTTATCGATCATCCGGAGGAACTATCGCTGAGTAAAACGGGATATATGAACGAGGGAGTTGCCTCCGTAAAGCTCGGTCTCAACGGTATACCCCAGACTGCGGAAAGTGTGGCAGTTGCACGGGACATTATGATTGCGGCTGAGACAGGCTCAAGGCTTCATCTTGCACATATCAGTACCAGATATTCGATCGAACTCGTACGATGGGCGAAGAAGATGGGCATACCGGTAACGTGCGAGGTTACCACGAACCATTTTTCGCTGAACGAAGATGCGGTTGACGGCTACAACACGAACGCCAAGCTCAATCCGCCTCTCCGGTCGGAGCGTGACCGGCAGGCCGTTCTTGAGGCCCTCTCGGATGGGACGATAGACTGTATTGTCACAGACCATGCGCCCCACGGTCATGATGAAAAAGAGGTGGAATTCGATAAGGCGCTGAACGGCATATCAGGCCTTGAAACGTCGGTGGGACTTTCGCTGAAGCTTGTCCACGATAAAATAATAAATAAAAAGCAGTTTGTGCAGCTTATGTCGCATACTCCGTCGCTCATCGTTAACCTTAAAAACAAAGGCACGTTGAAAGCGGGTGCAGATGCGGATGTTACCATTATAGACCCGGATAAAAAATGGGTGGTTGACAAAAACAAATTTGTTTCAAAGGGCAGGAATACGCCGTTCCACGGCAGGGAATTAAAAGGCAGGGCTTTGATGACCATAGCAGGGGGTAAAATACATGGCAATACTCGTACTTGAGGACGGGTCTGTATTCAGGGGGAAATCCTTCGGATACAGGGGCACTGCATCGGGAGAGGTGGTTTTTAATACATCGATGACCGGGTATCAGGAAGAGCTTACGGATCCGTCTTATTATGGACAGATACTCGTTTCGACCTACACGCAGATCGGCAATGTCGGAACAAACCCGCAGGACTATGAATCCGACAGGCCGTATTTAAGCGGGTTCATTGTAAAAGAATACAGGGAGCGTCCGTCGAATTTCAGGTCTACGGAGACACTGGATAGTTTTATGATCAGACACCGCCTGGTTGGCATGCAGGGTATCGATACGAGGATGCTGGTCAGGAGGATAAGGATAAAGGGCGCTATGATGGGTATCATGTCCTCTTTTGACGAGACCGAAGACGAGCTAAAAGGACAGCTTGCAAAACAGCCTTCCCTTATCGGCAGGGACATTGTTACGGAGATAACGACAAAGCAGCCGTATGATTTCAAAGAATCCCTGTGGTCGCTCGGAGACGGTTACACAGAGGCTTACCGGCAAGAGTATCCGCTGGTTGCCGTATACGATTTTGGGGTAAAAAAGAATATTCTCAGGTCCCTCGTTTCAGCGGGTCTGAGGGTAAGGGTTTTTCCCTGTACCACACCTGTGGATGAATTGCTGAAGGACGAATATAGAGGCGTGGTCCTGTCGAACGGACCCGGGGATCCCGCAGCACTTTCTTACATTATAGAAAACACCAGAGCGCTTATAGAGAGCAAGAAACCCCTGCTCGGGATCTGTCTTGGACATCAGATACTCGGTCTTGCACTGGGCGGCAAAGCCCTGAAACTGAAGTTCGGTCATCACGGGGCAAATCAGTCCGTGCTGAATCTGAAAACGAGAGGTGTTGAGGTCACTGTGCAGAACCACGGGTTTGCCATAGAACCGGAGTCTGTACGTGATAGTGTGGATATAACCCATATAAACCTGAACGATAAGACCCTCGAAGGTTTCGTTCACAAAAACAAGCCCATACTTTCAACACAGCATCACCCCGAGGCCTCACCGGGACCACGGGAAGCCGGTTATATATTCAAGGAGTTTGCAAAGCTTGTCTATGAAAGACAATAGCAAAATCATACGGCAGGGTTTATCCACGATGTACGATTATGCATCCGGGCGGTTTCAACAGGAGATGATCGCGGCACGAAAAGAGTTTGATCTTTTGGTGCCCGTTCCGCCGGAGAACGATACGGAGATGCGGAACAGACTTATCATGTTCGGCCACTGGTTTCTCATGGACAGGGCAGCTGAATCAGGAAAGACACCGGCAGACATATTCTTCCATGAAAACCTGTTAAAGCTGACGTATCAGGAGGAGGCATTGTACAGGGCGCTGCGCATCAGCAGGATAAGCATTTACAATGTTGTGGACAGGCATGACCGGCATATCGCCGTTGATATCGCCACAGACGAAAGGTTCGAATTCCGGATGGATGAAGACATTAAGCTTCAGTCCAGCAGTGAGGTTATGACCATGCGGTTCATAACCATGGATAAAAATACTTTTTTGCTGGCATCTTACGCTACGCACCATTTCGGTACCAGGGAATTTATGCATGCCCAGCTTCGTGGGTTGGATCTGTTCGACAGGGCAGCATACTCGAGAAAGGTGTTTGAGCTGACTGCATTGAGCATAAAAAGCACTAAATATACATGGCTTGAACCGATCAAGATTTATACGGGTGTGACAAAGCTATGAGAAGATACGGGTATAGAGTCCCTCATAGATTAAGCAGAGGATTCTTCTGTGTTATTCCTCATAGGTCGGGCACACATCCGAAGGATGGGTCGGGGATAAAAGGGAGTTACGATTTTTTATGTAATACACCTTCAATTAAATGCCGGGCCATTGCGCATAAATCTCATAACGCCCCCCGCCCCTCTTATCTTAAGAGGGGGGTAGCAAAAAACACGGCCGGCACTTATCCTTCTTATCTTAACCTCCTGTATAGCGGCGAACTGGAAAAGCGGGTCGAAGAGGCAAAAAAATATCTTTCACCATGCACGGTCTGTCCGAGAAACTGCCTCGCAAACAGACCCGGCGGACAGAAAGGCATCTGCCGTGCAGGCAGGGATTTGAAGATTTCGAGTTATAATCTGCACTACGGAGAAGAACCGCCCATATCCGGTACAAGGGGCTCGGGCACCATATTTTTCACGGGATGCAGCTTGAAATGCAGGTTCTGCCAGAACTATCCGATAAGCCAGCTCAATCACGGCAACGACTATTCCGTTGAGCAGCTTGCGGATATGATGATCGAGCTGCAATCTCTCGGAGCACATAATATTAACCTTGTTACGCCGACACATTTCGTACCGCACATTATCGGGGCGGTTTTTGTTGCAGCACAAAAAGGGCTGAACATACCCCTTGTCTATAATACGGGCGGGTATGATTCAATCACTATGCTCAGGCTGCTTGACGGTATCATC
>JAKAHI010000059.1 GCA_021815065.1 bacterium
GATAAAAACAATAAACAGTAATACTCCTAGTATCATATTCATGGTACCAGGTCCCTTAGTCCTGCCCGATGTGGCAGCAGAGGCATGGAGCGAAATGTCCCCTCGTTTCAAAGCGCCGGAAAGTGAATTTATTACACCAAGCGTACCTGCAAGTATCCCCTGTGAAAACTGACCCTGTTTGAACGCAGGGATGACATCATGCCTTAATATGACACCGCTTTGCTCGTCGGTAAGACCGGGTTCGAGGCCATAGCCGACCTCTATCCTTACCCTCTTTTCTTTCATTGCGGCTATCAGCATCACACCATTATCCAGGCCTTTAACGCCAACGCCCCAGTGTTTAAAAAGTCTGTTTGCATATTCATCGATACCCATATCGCCGGTATCTTTTACCGTAACGACAGCTATCTGGATGCCGGTCTGCCGGTTAAACGAGCTTATTGCACTGTTCAAAGAGGCAATGGTGCTTTGATCCATGACACCTGCAAAATCGTTCACATAGCCTGTATAGTGAGGAAAATTGTAGGCCTTTGCACTCACCGATATAAACAGTATTATAGCTATGCTGCTGAGAATGGCTAAATATTTTTTCATATTCGAATACATTAATCACTGATATGAATAAGTCCATATGTTTAAAAATTAAAAACTCAAAATTGAATATTAAAAATAGAAGATGAATGCTTTCCTTGATTTCTATTTCATCAATGCCATATATGGATCATAAGGAGAATTTATGGACATAAAAGGTTCAGCATCGCAGGCATTTTCAGAGGGCTTTAAACAGGCAATAGCACTTGGTAAGAAGTATTATCTTGCATTTCTTATACCGGTGTCACTCGGTCTTATATGGGGCATCGTATCGCGCAGATTTCTGTATGGCGGTATGATGGCACTCATGTCTTCTCTCATGGTCAAGAACCCGGGCGCGAACGCAATAACTGATTTGCGGCATCTCATCACGGTTCTCATTCTCACCATGGCTATAAGCGTACTCCTCTGGATGATTACATTTGCGGGTGCCGGCTTGATCATGAAAAACCGCAGCAATAAGGAATTCAAGCTTGGTTTTGATGAGGTCTTATCGTATACCGGAGAAAGGCTCGGTCCCCTTGTTACCGGAGGGCTTATGTATATCTTCCTGCCTGCCATTCCCGCGGTAATACCTGTTTTCGGGTTTATTTATATAATAGGTTTTCTTATTTACATTTTGTTTATCGGAAAGAATTATGGAGGTTTTTTCTTCTGGGCTTATCCTGTTATAACAGAAGGTAAGTCTGCAGCAGAAGGATTTGCGATTGCCAGGGAGACCGTACTTGCAAAAAAAGGTCCCTTCTGGACGGCTCTTATCCTTGGATTTTTGGTAATTTGGGTCCTCAATATGTTCCTGGCTTTTATTCCGTATCTCGGCTTTATACTTATCTGGACTTTGAACCTTATATTCCTGATCTATACGGGTATAATCTATTATGATTATCAGGGGGAGCCGGAGGATACACATCGGCAGATCTCAGCACCACCGCCTCCTCAGCAATAACTTCTGCAGTGTAACGATATTATTGCGGGAAGTCGAGCGACGAAGCAATCTACGAACAGAGGGATTGCTTCGCCTTTGGCTCGCAATGGCAGAATTTTAGTACAACAGTGTACTGCAGGTAAATGTTGTTACGCTGATGTAGCTTGCAGGACCGTTTACGCACTGACAATACAGCTTCTCATTGTTGGCAGGCAGCGAGCAATAATCAGAGAGTGCTGTCGGTGATAATGGATCAGCTGCAACTATGGACGGCAGATCCGGTAAAGGTACCGTTGTGCCAAGCGTATCATTGATGGTCTGGACAAATATGCTCGCAAGCACGGCATAGCCCGTATTGGTAAGGTGAAGGTCGTCCATACTGTAAAATCCGCCAAGGTGCTTCATTTTCAGAGTCTGACTGCCAATAATATATTCGGGGAAGCCTTCCGAATCAAACGTAACACCCTGCCCCGCCAGTTGCACGGTTCCGTTCATGAGTCCTGCAAATGAAACAACATGCACATTGGGGTATCCCGCTACAGCATTTTCAAATTCAGTATTAAATTGATCGACGCTCTGGTCTATGGAAACAAGAGTTTCGCACGCGTTGTAAGCACAGGTACCATTTGTAAAGGTCGAAGCACAAGTATCAGGATCGGACGCCAGATCAAGCTGCTGAAGCGTAACATCACTGAACGTCAGATTGCATGGGGTAAGCTGAGCAAGAGCGGTCTGCTGAAATCCAGGCAAATATATAGCATGCGGAACATTTGCAAGGAATACCTGCGCGCCGGTTGCCGCAAGTGCAGAAACTGCCTGAGTGATATACTCTGCGAATTCACTGAACGGCGTAACACCGCCTGTCAAAAGGTCGTTGCCGTACTCGTCTGTACTCACAATTATGGTTGGATTAAGCTCTTTTGCCATCACGATCTCCGGCTTGATGTCCTTTGTCTCAAAAAAATTGTTATCATACGGTGCAAACAGGAAGTTTGTGAGTGGTATGACAAACGATGAACTCGAACTTTTCGATGCGGGTCCGAGCACTTCATCCTGAATCTCAGCACCGGGAACAGCTATATTATAAGGGGTCACATCCGGATCTACGAAAAAAGAGGAAAAATTAGCGGCAGTAAAAAGCTGAGTAGCAATAGCAGCCAGACTTACGGTAAAATTCCCGTCGGTATCAAGCCCTTCAAATCCTTCCTCAGGAGGCAGCCCCGGCATCTTGATCAACGGTATGGGGAAGTATGCGCCTGCCTGCCGTGCTATCCACGTTGCAGGGCCATTGAGCTGTGCAACTTCGTTGTAGCTGTCCGACTGGAAGCCCGCCGTGTAGCTCGCACCCATTGCCACGAATGTCTTGAAATAACTGCTTACCGGCGGCCGGTATGTATAGGTATTTGAAAAATAAGCGCAGGTTGTTGACCCGTTCGATAGAATAAGCGGATAGGTACCTGCTGTCGGTGTACCTGCTGTTGTGAAATTTATGGTTATCTCATTGCCCTGCTGAGAGGTGATGGTCACGCCCCGGGCCTTGTTCCCGAGGTAAACCGTTGGGGAAATACAATTCCCGCCGAGTCCTGCTATTACGGCAGTTACCTGTTGATCTCCGAATTGAGTGCCATTATCCGGGGATATGCTTATAAGTCTTGCACCCGAAGAACTACTGCCCGAACAGCCCGATAGCATTACCGCAGAAAGAATTGAACAAAAAAGTATAAACTTAATTTTCTTCATATCCTCATCTCCTCTTGGTCAGTTTAAAGTAATCCCCATAAAAAAGCGCCTTGAAGCAAGACCTTATCTTTCATGAATTTTAAAAAATATAACAGGCATTCGCAGGCAAGTAAAGATATTTATTTTACAAGCCTCGCGGATACATTTGTCTGAACGCTGCATGTATTGTTTTATTCATATGCATACTGTGCTATAAAAATATTTCAGGAATAATCTAATGTACATAAATTCAAAAAAACTTAATCTTGCCGCCGTTGTCAATCTGCTGGTAATCCTCATGATCTCCTGTACAAATAACAGTCCGGTACACAATAAAAGCATTCCCGTCATGTCTATAGATTGTCAGGCCTCTGACTGGGATCCCTACGCCGGTACGTTCCAGCTTAACATATCGTACAAAGGCACGAGCTCTCCGGTGAATGCATCCACGCTCAATGTCATGGTGAATAACATCACGGTTACATCGCAATTGACCATTGACAATGACAGTGCAACAGGCATGATAACCGGCTTGAATACCTGTGACGGTGTCAATGTGTTTGCAACAATAGCAGACAATGCGGGAACTTTGACATCGGCATCATGCAGCCTGCCTGCGCTCGCAATTAATTATCCAGCAAACGGTACAACAATCGATGATCCTTTACCTGCACTATCCATTGCATATGATTATAGGACGACGGGTACCGGGTTTACCGTAAGCATGGATACCGATACCATTACATCTCTGTGCGGTAATACCGTATCGACCGGTACCGTGTGCCAGAAACCCATGGGACAATACATAACCCCGCCGGGAACACACAGCGTCAGCGCTTACCGGTGCTTTGCTCATGGCGGTCCGTGCTGCGATAAGACCTCCGTGTTTGCCTTTGTACCGCCCGTTCCTTCGGTTACCATTCTCAGCCCATCAGGTTATATTGGTTCTGCCAATGCGAACGCAACTATACTTTTTTCGGACACAACGAATAAACTAGGGCTGGATCCGAACACGTACAACATTCTGGTAAACGGTAGCAGCGTGACAGGATCGTTTACGACATCGGTCAATAGCACACTCCCGGGGTTCTCATTAACGCCGACATCGTTTACCGCACAAGGGAGTGTTTCGCTCGGCACGTCCATAAACAACACGCTCCAGGCGTCGGTAACAAACCTATTTTACGGTGTAACCGGCTTTGCTTCCCTGAGCTTTACCGTGGACAGCACACCGCCGACGCTGACCATAGCCCAGCCTGTGTCAGGCAGTGCATCGGGAGGGACATCGGGAACGTTACTGCCTTATTTCATCTACCCCAATGCAGTTATTCCGTACGAAGTTACGTACAATGATACCCAAAGCGGGGTAAATCCATCGAGCTTCGCTATTTCTGCAAATGGAGCTGCAGGCACGGTAAGTGCGACGTCTATCAGCGCTACAGGTACACTGCCTGTCATGATCCC
Source organism: bacterium (assembly GCA_021815065.1). Classification (GTDB taxonomy): domain Bacteria; phylum JAMCPX01; class JAMCPX01; order JAMCPX01; family JAMCPX01; genus JAJYLM01. Next base: position 4,700 of record JAKAHI010000059.1, read on the forward strand.
GCTCACCAGTGGAAGCAACGGGACCGGGGTCTACACTATAACGGCACAGGTATCCGATAATGTTGGAAACATAGGTTATGGAAATTCTGTTATAAGCTTATCACTTGCGGACATAGGCATAGACAGTGCAACGGTAGCGGCGGGCTCACAGTTTACGATACCTATGAATGTGTTTATCGATCCGTCTCATGCTTACGGTCTCGGCAGGTATGATATTTCTATCGACTTCAATCAAAGCATCTTAAACTTTGTATCGGTCAGCGGCAGTGCTTCAGGCTACCCGGGCGTTGCTTATGCATCTGAATTTGCCAATCCCCCGAATTATTATCTCATATCTTCCGGCATTGATATAAACGCAATTAACCAATTAGCCAGCGGGTATTATCCAAATCCTGTCGGTCTGTTCAACGTAGCAAATTTAACTTTTTATGCAGCGTCTCCCGGTACAACAACACTGACGATTATCGTTAATGCCTTGAACGACACAACAGGTGCCGCAGTCCCGTCAAGCAGGGTACAGTCAGGCACGGTGACCGTGCAGTGACAAGCAATCAAGGTCGGATCTGCTCCTGAGGCGCAAGACTGCGGCTGAGAAACGGCTTTAAACCCCGCCCTTTCTATAGGGAATAATATATTATCGTATTATTCCTACCATGGACCCGGAAAATGCATGCCGCCGTCAGTCCTGCGGCCCATGAGACACGGAACCGCGAACTGTTGACTTCAGCAATATATTGTTATTTGTGTTTTTCATGTATATAAATTACAACAAACATTTCATGGATTTCATGACAATACAAAGGAGAAGTAATGGATGAATTGAGGGTCAGGTTTGCTCCAAGCCCCACGGGTTTTCTTCATATTGGCGGTGCGCGGACAGCCTTATTTAACTACCTGTTTGCGCGGCATAATAAAGGGAAATTAATTCTGAGGATAGAGGATACGGACAAAGAACGCTCAACCAAGGAATCCGTCGATGCAATCATAAACGGTCTGACATGGCTCGGCCTGCATTGGGACGAGGGGCCGTTCTACCAGTCACAGAGGACAGAACTCTACAAACAGCACGTCCAGCAGCTCCTCGATGAGGGGAAGGCATACCGGTGTTACTGTACGCCCGAGGAGCTTGAATTAAAAAGGACGAAAGCCCTTGCCGAAAAAAGAAAACCCATCTACGACAGGACATGCAGGGAACGGACCGATCATCCCGCCGGCAAGCCTTATGTCATTCGGTTTAAATCTCCCATGTACGGCACGACAATGGTCAAGGACATGGTCAAAGGGAACATCCTGTTCAATAACGAGGAGCTCGAAGATTTCGTTATCCTGCGCAGCGACAGCAGCCCTACCTACAACTTCGTTGTTGTGGTTGATGATGTGGATATGCACGTCACCCACATTATCCGTGGAGACGATCATCTGAATAATACCCCGAAGCAGATCTTTCTCTACAACGCCTTCAACTACCCTATTCCACAGTTTGCCCATATCCCCTTGATTCACGGCACGGACAAGGCAAGGCTTTCCAAAAGACACGGGGCAACGTCCGTAGAGGCTTACCGGGACGAAGGCTATCTGCCGGAGGCACTGGACAATTATCTGGTGCGGCTCGGCTGGTCCTTCGGTGATAAAGAAGTGTTTACCATGCAGGAGATGATCGACAACTTCTCTTTTGACAATATCTCCAAATCAGCGGCAATATTCAATCCCGAAAAGCTCCTGTGGCTGAATGCAACCTACATTCGCGAGAAATCCGCTGAACAGCTTCTGCCACTGCTCGAACCGTTTATCACGGCAAAGGAATGGAGCTATAGTAATCAAGATTCTAACTTGCTCAGACTGATTGATGAAACGAAGCTAAGGTCACGCACGCTTGTGGAACTGTGCGATATGATGGGCTATTACTTTATCAATGGGAGTATTGTCAACAGGTATGATCCGAACGCTGCTAACAAGTTTCTTATATCGGAGAATATCCCTATTTTACAGAATGCAGCTTTATTAACAGGCACTATGTCTCCATTCAATCAGCAAAATATCGAGACAGGTATAAAAAGCTATGTAGAACAGACAGGACTAAAGCTTGGAAACTTTGCGCAACCTATAAGGATGGCGATAACAGGCGGAACAGTGAGCCCGGGACTGTTCGAGATCATGGAGATCCTCGGGAAAGACAGAGTTCTCCAAAGGATCGAAAATGCAATCGATTATATCGAAAAGAATAAAAAAAACGGTTAAGACGAAAAATGCATGAGAAAAGTTCTACTGGTTGTCCACCGAAAGTAAAGTGTTTGAGGCAGCGCGGACCATTTTATTATTTTTAAGTAACCATGCTTACATTACAATAAAGGGCTTAAATTTATGAGTGAACATGAACATCAACATAACCTGCCGTCCGCAGGCTCTCAAGGACTTTGGATCGCCCTCGTCATAACCGTCGTCATTATGATGGCCGAGGTCGCCGGCGGCTTCCTCAGTAACAGCCTTGCGCTGCTTGGAGACGCGGGACACATGTTCACCGATGTGTTTTCCCTTGGTCTGAGCCTTTTTGCGTTCACAATGTCTAAAAGACCGCCCAACAGCACAAGGACTTACGGTTATCACCGTATGGAGGTCATGGCTGCACTGACGAACGGGGCGCTCCTCATCATTATATCCATAGCCATATTTTACGAGGCGTACAGGAGGTTCGCATCACCGCCGGAGATCAAGGGACCGCTCATGCTTATCATTGCGTCTATAGGACTTATCGGTAATCTGGCAGGTATCTACGTGCTGAAAGGCACGCACACTCAGAACCTCAACATCCGCAGTGCGTTCCTGCACATCGTAGGCGACACTCTGTCTTCGGTGGGAGTTATCATAGG
>JAKAHI010000060.1 GCA_021815065.1 bacterium
CCCTCTGCCCATTCAAGCCGGGCATCAGAACCGAGCCCCCACGGGTTGCCGTTCGTATCGTTGTTTCTGAATGTTGCGGACAACTCCTGCGGCATCTTGCTCTCGGTCATAACAAGATACCTTCTCATATCTATAATATCCCTGATATGTTCATTTACAACAGGGCAGATCGCCTGACATGCGCCGCACGTTGTACATGCCCAGAGCTCCTGCGGAGAAATGGAAGTGGCTGTATTGTGTTCTTTGGGATGTTCTTTTTTAAAGGCCATGCGCTGCTCACCGGCTGCATCGTCCGCTAGAAGGGCTGTCCTTTGATCGTCCGGCAGTTTTTCGCCGTCTTTTAACTTCAGGATCTTTGGACCGTTTGCTTTCATGTTTTCCTTGATGTTCAGAATAACCTCTCTCGGTGAAAGGATCTTACCCGTATTTGCTGCGGGACAGTCATCCGTACACCGGCCGCATTCCGTACATGCAGGTCCGTCAAGCAGTTGTTTCCACGTTAATTCCTCAAACTTCGAAACACCGAAGGTCTCAACGCCCTCTGCCTCGAAGTTTATGGGCTGAAGCTGCATGGTTTTTTCCGAAAGATTGAGGAAAAAATTGTTCGGTATTGCACCAAGGATATGCAGGTGCTTTGAGTTCGGAATAAAATCAAGGAAGAATAAAAGCATGAGTACATGCAGCCACCAAATTACCTGGTATGTTACGGGAGACAAGGGGTTCGTAACATGGAAAAGCTTTATGTACGTACCGGCAAAGAGCATCCAGTTTACTGCACCCGACACAGGCTCATCGGGGTTTACGCCATTGCTTATATTCATGGCAAACAGGGTGAGCATAAGCCCTGTTATAAGACCGAGTATCAAGTAAGAGCCAAAGTGATAGTTCAGCTTTTGGGGATGTTCTATAAACCTCCTTGCAAGGGACATGAGGATCGCAATGAGGACTGCCGCTGCCATAAAGTCCTGGGAAAAGATGAATAAATTATAGAGGGGATAACCTAAAAACTTAAAGGTAAATCCATGCACCAGTCCTCCGGCAAGTATCTCTATCTCTCCGAGCAGCAGGATCATGAATCCCCAGAAGATCATAAAGTGCATGATACCGGCATACAGGATATCACCCTTGGGGCGCTTGAAATTCGCGAGCTGAAAGATGGCATTGCGTATCATCATCCATGTCCGCTTACCGATTTGATCGAACCGGTTTTCCGGTTTACCAAGCAGGACAAACCTTGCCAGGGTGACTACTTTGTAGAAAAAATAGCTTAAGGAAACAATTAAAACTATGGCTACAAAAATTGATTGCATGTTACCTCCTTATTTGCGGGACAATGTACCCCGTTACAGGCACTGCCCTTAACGGGGTAAATGCATTGCCCCTGCTCCAAATGCGTGTAAAGTTCTTTACTTAACTTTCTTGATTTCTTCAACCAATTCAGGCACTGCCTTTGCAAAATCGGCAACAAGTCCGTAGTCCGCTATCTGAAAGATCGGGGCGTCCGGGTCCTTGTTTATGGCAACGATTGTTTTGGAATCTTTCATGCCTGCAAGGTGCTGGATCGCACCGGATATACCGATCGCTATGTAGAGGTTCGGTGCAACTATCTTGCCCGTTTGTCCGACCTGAAGATCGTTCGGTACCCATCCTGCATCAACAGCGGCCCTTGAAGCACCTATCGCAGCACCAAAGAGGTCTGCAAGCTGTTCTATTGTTTTAAATCCTTCGGGCCCTTTCAGTCCTCTTCCGCCGGATATGACCACACTTGCATCCGCCAATTGCGGTCTGGTTGATTTATGCTCTATGATCTCGAGGGATTTTGCCTTAAGTGCACCCTGGTCTATTTTCACACTGACCGGCGTGACCGGTGATGCCGCAGACACAGCCTCGGCATGTGCAAACGCCGTTCCTCTTACCGTCGCAACGATGGTGTCACCGCTTACCTCGACATCCGCAACCATGCTTCCTGCCCACATTGCCCTTGTAAACCCGGAAATTTTCCCGCCGTCGGTTTTGATCGACAGGATATCGGAAACCATCCCTGCCTTGAGCTTGACAGCAAGTCTTGGAAGAAGGTCCTTGGAGAAGGCAGACGTCGTTGCAAGGACGAGCCCTGCTGACTGGGATTTGACAGCCTCGAATGCCGCAATTGCATACGCCTCTGCCGTATATCCGGCAAGCGATGCGTCCTCAACGGTTATAACGCCGTCAGCGCCAAAACGTGATGCCGCTTCTTTTGCCTTATCGATTCCCGATCCAATAAGCAGAAGGAAAGATTTCCCTGATGTCGCTTTTGCCGTATCAATACCTGCCTTAATCGCAGAAAGACTCTGCTTTACCAGATCACCGTTTTTATGTTCGCACAGTATAATTACATTACCCATTTCAGCCTCCTCTATATGACCTTTGCTTCGTTCTTTAGTTTGGTTACAAGATCCTGCACGGATTCCACTTTCACCCCGCCCTTTCTCTTGGGTGGCTCTGTCAGTTTTTTAACGGTAACGCGGGGTTTTACCGCAGCACCGAGGGCATCGACGGTAACTTCTTTTACGGGTTTTTGCTTTGCCTTCATGATATTGGGCAAAGACGCATACCGGGGCGTATTCAGTCTCAGGTCTGCAGTAATAACACAGGGCAGCTCGACCTCTTTCACCTCAAGTCCGCCGTCAATCTCCCGTGTTACCTTTGCCTTTTTCTTGTCGTCCGAAATTTCCACTTTTGAAGCAAACGCCGCCTGGGGATACCCGAGGAGCTCGGCAAGCATAAAACCGGCTGCACCCATATCATCGTCAACGGCCTGTTTGCCAAGAATTATGATGTCGGGCTTTTCCTGCTCAACGACCTTTTGCAGGATATTCGCGACATCGTAAGAATCATAGCTGCCGGTATAGTTGACAAATATGCCTCTGTCCGCCCCCATTGCAAGTGCGGCACGCATCTGTTCGGTAACCACCTTTTCTCCGATGGAAACGACGACGACTTCGCCGGTTTGCTTTTCTTTTATCCTCAATGCCTCTTCCACGGCGATCTCGTCAAATGGATTCACAACAAACTTCACACCCTCTGTCTGTATCCAGGACCCATCGGGTTTTATCTTGAGTTTTGCCTCTGGATCACTCACCCTTTTAACAGTTACAAGAATTTTCACGGTTACCTCCTCTATGGTTATTTTTTTATAGCTATACCGTTTATCAAAACTTCCGTGGCATCTTTGCTGAGCTTTTCGATCGAATACTTAGAGTCGCCCGCAAGAACCCATATCAGCGTCAGTTCATCAAGTGCACCGAACACCATCCTCTTGATAATACCGGGCATAAGGTGTTTCGCCACGAGCCCTTTTGCCTGGGCATCCCGTATAATACCGGATATAATGTTGAGATATTCTTTGAACTTTATGTTTTTGTATTCCTTAATGAACTTATTACTCTGTCTTAACTCAACTGATATTACCTCTGCAAGGAATTTATCCTTTTTAATGAGTTCGAAATGAATTTTTATGAAAGCGCGCAGCTGTTCGATGGGATCGGTGATGGAAGAAAGCCTTTCGTTTACCATTTGTATAATCTGATTCATGCTTTCTTCGAAGAGCGACACGAGGAGAATGTCCTTGTTCTTAAAATAAAGGTAGATGGTGCCGTCGGCAACGTTTGCCTCCTTTGCAATATCCGATATGCGGGTATTGTAAAATCCCTTCCTGGCAAAGGTTTTGATAGCCGCCCTCAGTATTTGCTCATGTTTGTCATTTTTCTCGTGATTAACGGTATTTTTCATAGGCAATTGCAATATTGAATGAATAGTCATTCATTTTAAACTGTTTGTCAAGGTGATTTTGACGCAGTGTTTTGTTCCGCGAATGCGGCAGGAAAAGCATGGCGACGTTATTGCGAATCCGTATCCGGAGGATTAACCCGGAAAATGCAGCCAATACCTCTTTTTTTTACCTCCCTTGACGGACAGCCTGTTATAATGACTTCAGGTAAATCGCTATGTTCCTTAATTGTTCTTTCGTCAACGAAGGGTGATCCGGCATAACGTTATACACTTCCTTTCCGAGAAGAACTTCATGACCGCCGGATTTGAAATGCTTTCCCGGAGTGGCAATCTGCGTTTCGAGCCAGCTAATGCTATGCTCCCTTACCCCTTTGTCGCTTAAATCTACGGACATGGTGCCGCCTACTCCCCGAATGGAATGGCAGGACAGGCAGTCCTGCGATTTCACCAGTTCCATCCCCGTAGACGTTGGTGAACTTGAAGCGGTGGGTATGGTTTCTCCGCTCACGGCACTGACAGAGTAAGGGGGAAGTTCAGGAGGGCTGATGACGAACGCGGGACCGTGGAGCGATTCTAAAAATGCAACCAATTCTTTTTCTTCTTTTAACGTTAAATGAAGCGGCTTCAGCATCTTTGATTTGTTTGTTACGTTTTTGCCGCCTCCTTTATTGAAGAATTCAACGACATTTAATAATCCCTGTATGGCCCCGTTATGCATGTAGTATGGTCCAACCGCATCTATCAAGCTGGGCGTTCCGAATTTGTCCATATCGGACTCTTTGTGGGTAACGAAATATCTTCCGAGGTCTCTCTGTATCGTACTGGGATCTTTTATGCCGGCTTTGTAAGCAAAGTAGTGTCTGGCAGCGGCATTGAGCTTTTGTTCTTCTCCGGTTAACGGCAGTTCCGGTACGCCTAATGCATGAAAACCGTGGTCGGTGAAAACCGGCCCGTAATGGCACCGGATGCATCCCGCTTTTCCGGTAAACAATTTAAAACCGGCGAGGGCTTGTTTTGACAGTGCGTTTTTGTCCCCGTTCACATAGCTATAAAAGGGAGTTTGGGTGACAACTATAGTTCTTTCGAAGGAGGCCAGTGCCTGAGCAATCATTTCGGGTGTGATCACGTCGGAATGGAACACCTGTTTGAACATTTCCCTGTAAACGGGTATTTCATATAACCTTGCCGCTAAATAATTCGGGTGCATGTTCATTTCGAACGGCGCCCCGATAGGACCCAGCGCCTGTTCTTCAAGGGAGCCCGCCCTGCCGTCCCAGAATAAATATTTCAGGTATGCCGCGTCAATTACAGAATCAACCGCCCTCCAGTGCATGGTCGAGGGGAAAGACAGGGATAGCCTTGTCGGAGAGACGAATCCTGCCGCAGGGATATGGCATGTGGAACATGCTATTGCACCGTTGCCCGAAAGCCTCGGGTCGAAAAACAGCATTTTTCCGAGTTTTATTTTTTCGGGTGTCTGTGGATTGTTTTTAGGAACCGGCACCGGATACGGTTTAAAGCTTTCCAGGCTAACCGCAAAAGAACTTGCCGGTCTAAGGAGCAATAATAAAACCAGAAGACCCGCGGCGACAAAAACAATGACGCCTATGCTTTTTCTGTTCCGTAAATAAGTTTTGTTCAGCATAACAACGCAACCTCCTTCTTATTAATCTTTTACTCCGTCCGGAAGTCGGCCGTTCCCGGCGGAACCCCTTGCCCTCATTTTACTTTCCTCGAAAAAAGGGATTCTGCAAAACAATAGGAGTTTTTAAGGGATTTTAGGGGTTTATACGCTTTACACTCATTGTCTGCACTATATTTTGTTTAAATTTCGCTGTCAATGTAAACAGGTGAATTTGATTATAACCATGATTTAAGTCCTCTGTATATTACCCGGTGTGTTTCTCTGCAGGTTATTAGAAAAATACCTTGCCCCCGTGAGAAAGCCCAGCCATTTATGACAGGGACAATAGATGATATTTAACCCGAATAATGCAATAAGGGGGTTTACGGAGCGCATGGTTATTGCTCATTACATAAACTACCTTATGTCTCAAACACTCTTTTAGGGTTTGGCATGCTCCGTGGGGCAAAATATCTGGCTTTTTTTACGGAATAGTACTATAGAGACCTGTATGACAGAACAGGAACTCTGGAAAGATCTTGTGAAGGACCCTTCAAACGAGGAACAGCACCAGCGCTATGCAAACGAATGCGTGGAAAACGATCTTGAAAAACAGGCCCTCCTGCGTTATCAGGGGCTCAAGGCCGCCTATCCCGCACTGTCGGAAAAGTTTATAAAACAATTAACGACAGCCCTTGAGTTCAAACTCATGCCCGCTTCCGAGGCAGCAAACGGAGGCGCTGCGGAAAACGGCATGTTAAGACGGTTGAACGGTTTTGTGCATTCTTTGCTGTTGACCGGCGTACTTTCTCTGGGATACGGATACATGAAAAAATCGATGCTCGAGATAGTGATAGGCATTATCATGATCGCCGCGTATCTCAGTTACATGGTAAGAAAGTCGTTCCGTATAGACGGGAGATAACACATCCGATGAAGAACGGGCGTATCGTTGACACGGTATGCTTGTTCTGTTAAATTAGTTCGCAGAGTGCGGGCGTAATTCAGTGGTAGAATGCAAGCTTCCCAAGCTTGACGTCGCCGGTTCGACCCCGGTCGCCCGCTTTCCTTTCTCAATCGTGCATTTTTGCTCATAACCTTGCCCGGGCGGCATTCGTCCCATTGAATAATCCGGCATGCCGCTTTATTTTCTCATCAGAACCATTGTGCGAAAATAAGGAGGAAAAGCCATGAAAGCGATCCGTGTGCATCAGTACGGCGGTCCGGAAGTTTTGGGTTACGAAGACAGCACAATACCAGAACCGGGGCAAGGGGAGGCCCGCGTAAAGATCGAGTCAATCGGCATCAATTTTGTTGATATTTACCAGCGCAAAGGGCTGTATCCCGTTGCACTGCCATTCACACCGGGACAGGAGGCAGCAGGCGTTGTTGATGCGGTTGGCCCCGGTGTTACCGGAGTGCGGACAGGCGACCTTGTTGCATATACCTCTGCACCGGGATCCTACGCCGAATATGCTGTCGTTCCTGCATGGAGGCTTGTGCCGGTGCCGGACGGCATCGGTACTCAGCAGGCAGCAGCCGTAATGCTGCAGGGCATGACGGCCCATTACCTCGCGTGCAGCACATATCCGCTCAAGTCGGGCGACACGGCGCTGGTGCATGCGGCTGCCGGAGGTGTCGGGCTGATCCTCGTCCAGATTGCAAAGCGCCGCGGTGCGCGGGTCATCGGCACGGTCTCGACCGAAGAGAAGGCGCGTCTTGCCAGACAGGCCGGTGCTGATGAGGTGATCCTGTATACCATGACCGACTGGGAAGCAGAGGTGAAACGCCTGACCGGCGGGAAGGGAGTTAACGTGGTCTACGACGGTGTTGGAGTCTCGACCTTTGAAAAGGGCCTGAACTGCCTGAGGCCGCGCGGGTTTATGGTGCTGTTCGGTCAGTCATCCGGCCCTGTCCCGCCGGTCGATTTGCAGATATTCAATACCAAGGGAGGGCTTTTTCTCACGCGCCCTTCGTTGATGCAGTACACCGCAGACAGAGCAGAGCTTATGGAACGCGCAAACGATTT
>JAKAHI010000061.1 GCA_021815065.1 bacterium
TGGCAAACTCATCCGGGCCGATCCTGCCGAGCTGTCTGTCGTCTCTCAGCGCCGGCACAAGCATCTTTGCTATCCGCTTGAGCAGGGCATCTCCCTTTGCATAACCGATAGTCTCGTTTATTCCTTTGAACCAGTCTATATCCATAACAATCAACGCCACCTGTTTCCCGGATACGGCAGAAACATCTATGAGCCTCTGGAGTTCCTGCAGTATGTGATTTCTGTTGGGCAGGTCGGTGAGGGGATCGAACAGAGAGGTGTACTTTGTCTTCTGCAGTTTTCCTATATATCCGATTGCAAAGGATATGTCTCCCGAGATCTCCCCGAGTAAACGCAGCTCGTCCTGACCGAAGGTAAACGGTGCAGCCGAGTATATCGTGAGAGCTCCAATCACCTCGTCGGACATGCGGATTGGTATCGAAGCATACGCCCGAAAACCAAAGCTCAACGCACCTCTGCGCCATGAAAGCATCCGAGCATCATGATCGATGTCGTCGCTCGCTACGATCTTGCCCTCAAGGATTGCCTTACCTGCGGGACTAATACCCTCCGGGAGATCCTCGCGTGCATAGAACTTGAGACCTTTAATATACGCCTCTCCGTCTCCCCACATTGCGACAGGTCTGATCTCTTTGGTGTCCTTGTCCACAAGCCCGATCCATGCGAACTTAAATCCGCCTTCATCGACAAATATCGGACATACCCCTCCGAACAATTCATTGATATTGCCGACCCTGATGATAAATTCATTTATCTTGCTCAGAACCGAGTAAAACGTGTTTATTTGGCTGATCTGGGCCTGTTTGTCGTATAAGTACGCCTCCATGGCATTCGTTATATCAAAAAACATAACCTTGAATAAAATCGAGATCATCCCTGAAAATGCCTTTTTATTATTGCCTGAATACTCTTGTATAAGAGGGACAAGCTCTTTTATGACCTCATTGTATGCTCCGATGTAGTACTTTGGATCAAAACCGGCTATGTTATGACGATAACCGGTACTCAGTCGATCGATCACGTAATCAAGGTCATTTTCGCCTTCAAAAAGCTGTGCAAAATACGTGGAAACTTTCTTCTTGATGTCAGTGGCATTGTATTGCCTTGCAATGGCCCTCGTTTCCTCAAACGTCAGCAGGTGTTTTATAAACACATCGGCAACCCTGTCCGGTATCCATGGGGCTTTTTTATATGCTGACCTGAGCAGACGTATGTCTGCTTCGGAAATCGAAAGAAACTTCTTGCGTCTCTCAAGTTCCGGGCCATCTATACCGGGCCCATCTCTTCTCTTGTCAGAAAAACTTTTTGTCATGAAAGTTTACTTCCCTTTCTTTCCCGTATATACCATTTTCTCCGGAATTGCCCCCATCCGGCCTGCCGGATGGCATTTCGTGAAGTCTATATCAAAAAAAGGCAAATAAATCACTAAAAAGTGATCCCGGACTTACCATTTTGTAAAGAGTATCACCACGCATGCGGCCAGCAGCGTCATGATATTGGGAAGCCACGCGGCAAGCGCACCGTTGAGTATCTCTGAATTGCCCATGGACATGGACAATGCCATGATGATCCAATAACTGAACCCTATGGCAAGGGATACGCCGAAAGCGAGCATCACACCGGAAGTTTTCCTTTTCTTCAATGAGAAGGGTACCACGAGCAGGATTACGAACAACGACGACAATGGATAGGTAATTTTGGAGTTAAGATCGACATCATAGGGAGCGTACGTGTATCCCTCGTCTTTTAATTTCTTGATGTATGATTTGAGCTCGCTATAATCCATTTCATCCGGCGTCTTGCCGGTGTGTCTGAAATCCGATATCATAAAGGGCAGCTGCAGTTCTGTTGACTTTGAAAAGGCATAGGCAGTCTGGTATCCGCCCTGAAAATCCCTCATGTAGATATCCGTTGCATCCCAGGCACCGTGGTTCCATCGGGCTGCATTTACATCCGTCCTGTTCACCAGTGTACTGTTATCCTTCGAGAATTTGTATATCGTAATGTCTTTGATGGTATCGAGCCATGGAACGAACAACCCGACTTTATAGATGTCGGTGCCCGACCTGAACCATATATTGTTTACCTTGAAGTTCTTTGAAAGGCTTGACTGGGTATGGTGGATCTGCGAATCCAGCATGGCATTTTTAATATTTGCCTGAGGCACGACATACTCTCCAAGTACAAAATGAAGCAACGACAGTATCACGACGATGATCACCGCGGGTTTTATGATGGTAAACGGACTTATGCCCGTTGTCAGAAGCGAGCCTATTTCGTTGTTCCTTGACATCACCGTATACACGATAACAACCGTTAAGAGTGCTGCCATCGGAACGGTCTGGTATACGATTCCCGGCATTTGGGTCACATAAAACATCACGATGGCATTCACCGATGGTTGCAGCGCTATGATGTCCTTCAAGCTTTCGAAAATGGTGACAATGATATAAAGTCCGGATAGTGCCGTAATTGAAATGAGATAAACCTGTAAAAATTCATCAATGATATATCTGCTTATGATCTTCACCGGTACCTCCTTAAATAAACAAGAGGATTCAGGAATTGAAGATTTTTCTCGAGTGAGACCATAGAGAGCAAGAGCAGCGCTATGATAAAGAAGAAAAGATCTACCAGTGCTACGGCAATGATGGGGTTCAAGATGTTTAATTTGCCCACAGTTTCGGCACCGCTTAAAACAATGTAGTATAACAGAACGAGGATCACCGCAATCGTTACTCCGTAAGCTTTTCCGGACCGCGGTGATTTTATGCCGAGCGGTATACCGATTATGGCAAAAATGATAACAGTGAATGGTATTGCAAAACGTTCTGCAATATCGGTCAGCAGGGAATTATAATGCTGATGTTCCTTTTTTAGGACGTAATACTTATGGATAAGTTCTGGTATGGTCATTTCAAAGGTCGACTTGTTGTAATAGGACATCGACGGCATAATCTCGCTCTGGGAGAAAGACAGATCGTAATCCTTAAAGTTTATCAGCCGTATCGTATCCGGATTATCCCCCAGCTGCTGAATAGTTCCGTCCTGGAGAGATAATGTTATCGTCTTATTTGCTTTGTCTACAATGAAAGTACCCTGCCGGGCAATAATGGTGTTGGGCAGCCTGGGGTTTCTTGTATCATAAATAATGACGTGGTTCATGATTTCCCGGTTCTTGGACAGGCTATCGACATAAAATACAATATCGCTGGTGAAGGTATTGAATGCCTTTTCACTGACACCCACGGTGGTCTTTTTAATAATGATATCGAAGAACTCGTTTTTCAGGGCAAGGTTGGCATCGGGGAGCAGATAAAAGGATATAAAACTTGTTGCTATATAGGCAAAAACCCCTATCCACAGCGGAGCCCTCGAAAGTTTGGCAAGATTTATGCCTATCGCCTTCATGGCGATGATTTCGCTGTCTCCGGACAATCTATTGAATGCAAGCACAACGGACACAAGCACCGATATGGGAATAGAGAGTGCAAGTATAAAAGGAGACATATAGAGAAACAACAAGGAAACGTCTTTGACGGAAACGCCCTTCCCGATGATAAGATCGAAGAACCTGACCATCCTTCCTACAAGCATCAGGGAACTTATCGCAAGCAGGCTCACGACAAAAGGTGACAGTATCTCTTTGAGTATGTATTTATCGGTAATCTTCACAAGACACAAATCATCGTTTAAACCTTGGGGATGGTTATACCGCGCTGTCCCTGATACTTGCCTTTTCTGTCGCCATACGAGACCTCGCACATCTCGTCGCTCTCGAAAAATAATATCTGGGCTATGCCTTCGTTTGCGTAGATCCTTGCTGGTAACGGAGTTGTATTGGACACCTCGAGTGTTATGAAACCTTCCCATTCCGGTTCAAGCGGCGTTACGTTCGTAATGATACCGCAGCGTGCATACGTGGATTTCCCCACGCATATCGTCATTACCTTCCTCGGCACCTTGAAGTATTCCACAGACCTGCCCAGTGCAAACGAGTTGGGAGGGATGATGCAGATATCTCCCTTAAAATCCACAAATGATTTTGTATCGAATTCTTTCGGATCGACGATCGCCGTATTAATGTTCGTAAAGATCTTAAACTCGTCCGCTATCCTGATATCGTATCCGTATGATGAAAGACCGTACGATATAACACCCCGGGAAACCTGCTTTTCTGCAAACGGTTCTATCATGTTATGCTTTACTGCCATTTCCCGTATCCACTTGTCGGCTTTTATAGCCATAGAGTTCCTCCTCCACTTTGATTGAATTGTTCAACATTTAACAGCTTATACCATTGATTTCAAGTTATACTGCTATTAATCCGCAGCGGCCATTTCTGTTCTTTCCCGTGTTAAATCCATGTAAAATCCACGTAAACGACAATTTACTTGTGTACTGAATTTATTGGGTGTACTTCCCTGATTATCATGGGAAATAGAATTGGCGATCGTATCATTAAATTTGCATCTCTGCTTTTCGCTTCTGTCATACTGGTGCTCGTCGCGGGCATCGTCTATGAACTGATAAAAGGATCAGGCCGGTCCCTTGCAAAATTCGGCTGGGGGTTCCTCATAACATCGACATGGGACCCGGTCAATAAAGTCTTCGGAGCACTGCCGTTTATATTCGGTACCATCGTCTCATCCATTATTGCTCTCATCATAGCCCTGCCTCTGAGTATCGGCATCGCTATCTTCTTATCGGAACTTGCCCCCAAAAAGGTAAGAATTTATGTGTCTCTGATGATCGAGATGCTTGCAGCGGTACCGAGTATAATTTATGGATTATGGGGCTTATTTGTCATGACACCGTTTTTACAAACCCGAATCGAGCCCTTGCTCGGTAAACACCTCGGATTTATTCCCCTCTTTCAGGGTCCTCCCCTTGGAGTCGGCATGCTTGCCGGAGGCCTTATTCTTTCCATCATGATAATACCGACCATTGCATCCATAACAAGGGATATATTCAATACGATCCCGACGCTCTACAAAGAAGCGGGATTTGCAATCGGCATGACGCGGTGGGAAGTCATATCAAAGATAGTATTTCCCCAGGCACGATCGGGCATGATCGGAGCGGTCATGCTGGGGTTCGGCAGGGCCCTCGGAGAAACAATGGCCATAACGATGGTGATAGGCAATGCTCCCGTCATATCGGCGTCATTATTTTCTCCGGCATATACGATGTCCAGCGTCATAGCCAACGAATTTACCGAGGCGACATCGAAACTGTATATCTCTTCACTCATAGAACTTGCGCTTCTGTTGTTCATAATTTCCATGCTGTTCAACGCCATTGCAAAGCTGCTTATCAAGAGAGGCAGGTTTACGCAATGAACTCATTCAGTTACCTGAAAAGGCGTATCCTGAACAAATTCATGCTTTTTCTCTCCTATGGCTCCGCGGCTTTCGGTGTTGTTATACTTTTTTTGATCCTCTCGTACATCATCATCAAGGGGGCATCATCCATCAATCTGGATTTCTTTATTAAACTGCCGAAACCTACCGGCGAAACCGGGGGCGGTATTGCAAATGCCATCGTAGGGAGCTTCATCGTTGTCGGTACGGCGTCCTTGATAGCGATTCCGGTCGGCGTCATGTCGGGTATATACCTTGCAGAATTCGGTAAGAACAAATTCGCATTCCTGATACGGTATTTCGCCGATGTTATGAACGGCATACCTTCGATCGTAACCGGTATCGTCGCTTATGTTTTCGTTGTGGTACCGATGCACGGTTTTTCCGCACTTGCGGGTGGAATTGCCCTTTCGATAATGATGATCCCCATCATAACAAGGACCAGCGAAGAATTGATAAAAATGGTGCCGGATACCATACGGGAGGCCGGGCTTGCACTGGGGATCCCCCAATGGAAGGTCATACTGTTTATCGTACTGCGGACGGCATCGACCGGTATCGTCACCGGCATCATGCTGGCGGTAGCAAGGGTCGGAGGCGAAACCGCCCCTCTTCTGTTCACTGCATTCAACAATTCCTTCATGAGCTTCAGGCTCGATCAGCCCATCTCGACGATGACCGTGCTTATCTACAACTATGCCTCATCACCCTATCCAGATTGGAACGCCATAGCATGGGGCAGCGCGTTTGTTCTCATCATCATCGTGTTGGTCGTCAACATACTGTCAAAGATGTTTACAAATACAAAATATTCCTTATAAGATAGCAGCACATGGCGAAAAAACTTATTATAGAACATCTCAATGCGTGGTTTGGAAATGTACAGGCATTGAAGGACATCAATCTCGATATAGAAGAAAACGGCGTGACTGCTGTCATAGGACCCTCGGGGTGCGGAAAAACTACCTTTGTCAGATGCCTGAACAGGATCCATGAAGTGGTCGACAACGCAAAGGTCAACGGCAGTGTTCTGCTCGACGGTGAGAACATATATTCCAACATGATGGACCCGGTCCTTGTCAGGCGCAGGATCGGCATGGTATTCCAGAAGCCCAACCCTTTTCCGGCCATGAGCATATTCGAGAATGTCGCAGCCGGGATCAGATTGAACGGTTCAAAAAAGAAAAACGAGATCGCCGACCGTGTGGAAAAGAGTATCAAAATGGCGGCACTGTGGGACGAGGTGAAAGACAAGCTCTACAAATCAGCCACAGCCCTGTCCGGCGGTCAGCAGCAGAGGTTGTGCATCGCAAGAACGATTGCGATAGAACCGGAGGTGATACTTATGGATGAGCCGGCATCAGCTCTGGATCCGATATCGACCGCCCGGATAGAGGAGCTTATCCAGCAAATAAAAGAACGCTATACTATTGTCATTGTAACGCATAATATGCAGCAGGCCGCACGGGTTTCCGATTATACGGGATTTTTTCTCCTCGGAGAACTCATTGAATTCAACAAAACATCGGACATATTCACGAACCCGAAGGACAAAAAGACGGAAGACTATATAACAGGGAGATTCGGATAAAGGAGGTTTTATGGAACGCAAATTTGATGAGGAATTGAAAGAACTGTCAGGCATGCTCATGAAAATGGGAAGCCTTGCACAAACCATGATACATAAATCCATAAAATCCCTCGTCGACAGAGACCGGTCGCTGCTGAACGAAGTTTATACTCTGGAAGAATCCGTTAATGTCATGCATGTCGAGATTGATGATTTCTGTCTGAAACTCCTGGCCCTCCGGCAGCCGCAGGCAGGAGATCTGCGCATGGTAACCGCAGCGATTAAAATCAATACCGACCTTGAAAGGCTTGGTGACCAGGCCGTCAACATTGCCCAGAGGACCGAATCACTGCTTGAACGGCCGGCTATAAAGCCGCTCGTCGATATACCCAGGGAATCCACGATAGCACAAAAGATGGTCAACGACAGTC
>JAKAHI010000062.1 GCA_021815065.1 bacterium
GGCCGCTATCTTGACCGATATGGGCTTCTCGTACCGGGTGGCTTCCTTCAATGCGTAAATGAGCTGTTTCAGGTCCTCGATGGAATAGATGTCGTGGTGCGGCGCCGGAGAAATCGCGTCCGTTCCAACCGGGATCATCCTGGTTTCCGAAATACCCTCGAGGACCTTTTCGCCCGGCAGATGTCCTCCGATGCCCGGCTTTGCGCCCTGGCCGATCTTGATCTCTATGGCTGCGCCTGCATTCAGGTATTCCGGGCTTACGCCGAACCTGCCCGAGGCGCACTGGACTATCGTGTTTTTTCCGAACCCGTAAAGAGCCTTCGGCAGACCGCCTTCCCCGGTGTTCCAGAATATGCCCAGTTCCTTCGAGGCGCGGGCGACGGATTCGCACACATTGTAATTTATCGATCCGTACGACATGGCAGAAAACATGATCGGCGTCTCAAGGATAAGCTGTGGTGCGAGCTTCGTGGTGATATCCCCGTTCTTGTTCATCTCGAGTTTGTCCGGTTTCCTTCCGAGGAATGTCTTCAGCTCCATGGGTTCCCTGAGCGGATCTATGGACGGATTGGTCACCTGGCACGCGTCGACAACCATGTGTTCCCAGTAATTGGTAAACGGCTTGTCATTGCCCATACCGGTGATGATGATCCCGCCTGTCCCCGCCTGTTTATAAAGGTCCTTGATGTTGTGGTCCTTCCAGTTTGCGTTGAGCCGGAAGGCGTCCGGATTCCTGACAATACTGATGCAGTCGGTCGGACAGAACGTCGAACATCTCATACATCCCACGCAATTATGATCCAGGCTGTAAATGAGGTCGCGGTCCGCATCATAATAATTCGCACCGTACGAGCACTGGGTAACACAGGCTTTACATCTGATGCACTTATCCATGTCCCTCTGGACTACATAATCAAAGTAGTGGTTGTAAGGGTTCTTGTAAAGCATGCTCACCAGCCTCCTTCTGTTTGTTGTTGATACTTTTCATGCGTATACTCTCTCTTAAGCTTACGTTGGTTAACCTTCCATGGCTTATAAAATAAGGTTTTTTGTTTGTTTAACCTTCGTTAGTAATATAAATTTAATGTTCTGGACAGGATATGTCAAGAAAAACTGAAATCGCCTAAGATTTAATAAACCGGAGAGATTTTTCATTCCATCGCCCCCTGAAAAAAACAACACAAAACGACGGTTTTTTTGTAAAGTACCCGTGAGTTTTATCTTCCTTTATTGACATCTGAAGGTTAAACTCGTAAAAACAAGGTGATATCCGGCAGGATACCTGACTAAAGAAGGGGGTGCTTTTTTATGCAAGAACTACAAAATCCGGGAAACCCGGCAGGGCAATATTCGAAGATCGGCGGAGGACTGATTCTTATCGCTGTGTTCCTGATTTATATGTTTTTCTCCCTGCTCGTGAGCAGCGTGATGTTTGTAACCTTAATGTTCGTGAATCAAAATACGATATTATCTTTTCTGGAGCCGATGGGCATAAAGCTATACTATGCCCTGCTGAAGCCCTATTTGATTTATGAATTCGTCAGAAATTTACTGCTCATACTATTTTTAATAATTGTCCTTGTATACTTTTTCCGCAAGAAAAAGGCTTTTGTAAGATTGATGACGGCATTTACCGCTGCGCTCTTGCTCTTGATACCGGTCGATTACTATATGGTAAGGATTGTATTTGTAATGGCGCACGGCAGTACGATTCAGGAAATCATAGGGCCTGCCGTATTAGCCGGTATCTATATATTGATCCTCATCTATATTTTAACATCAAAGCGTGTGAAAGCCACGTTTATCAATTAGAAAAATAAGGTGGAGCAGATATGATGAAAACAAACCCAGTGACACATCCCTTGATGCCGGTGTTATTCATAGGTCATGGGAATCCCATGAACGCCGTTATGGACAATGACTTTACCGCACGTTTGAAAGCCCTTGGGAAAAGCCTGCCGAAACCGGAAGCGATCATGGTAGTCTCTGCACACTGGCTGACAAACGGGACCTATGTGGCCTGCATGGAAAGACCTGAAATGATCTATGATTTTTACGGTTTTCCGAAGAAGCTTTACACCTTGACATACCCTGCACCCGGTGCGCCGAAAATAGCAAAATCGACGGCAGGCTCGGTTAAGGGTAAGGACGTCAGATGCAGTATGCAATGGGGGCTGGATCACGCTGCATGGACCATACTCCGGTACCTGTATCCTGATGCATCGGTCCCGGTCTTCGAAATGAGCCTCGATTACAGCTTCAACGACTGGCATCCGAAGCCTATCCAGTATCACTACGAGCTCGCTCAGGAGCTTGCCGGTCTCAGGAGACAGGGTGTTATGATCATCGGGAGCGGCAACATAGTCCACAACCTCGGCATGATCGATTTTGAGAACATGGATGCGCCGCCTTTCAGATGGGCCGGAGAGTTCGATGAAAAGGTAAAGGAAAACCTTGTTTCCGGGAATGACCGCGGTCTCATCGGATATGAGGGTATGGGCGGGGCGCATTCTCTTGCTGTGCCGACCCTTGACCACTACCTTCCTATGATATACGCAATAGCCTTGCGCGAAAAAGATGAGCCCCTCACCTTCATCTATGAGGGATTCCAGAACGCCTCGATCTCCATGCGGTCATTTACGATCGGTTTATAAAACCGGCACCGGCGCTGCACGAATATCCCTATAGTTCAGGGCAGAAGTCCGCCCTTGACCCCTGTCTTGTATGTTCCTATCATCAAAATCCTCGCATGCCACGAGGGGCGTTAACACAAAAAACTCATTTTAAAATAAAGAAGATTATGCAACGAGTGATAAGCTATCATCTCAGCTAGAGGCTTGAGCCATAGGACTAATACGCCTATAGCGGAGACACGTCTTCTGGCTGAAAACGAAGGTATTCTTCGGAAATCCGGGAAAAGAAACACAAAAATTCTGTCATTGCGAGCCAAAAGCGAAGCAATCCCTATGCTTGTAGATTGCTTCGTCGCAAAATCGCTCCTCGCAATGACAAGCTTACAGAGGACTTAGACCTCGTTTTAACCCCCTTCTCCCCTTATCAGGGGGGGACTTCCCCCTGTCAAGGGGGAATGAGGGGGTTGTGGATCGCGGGAATAAGTAAACTTCCTTATTGCATTGTTCTGACTAATAATAGTGATTGGGCACTGTGTTTATGCAGCCTTTACCAATATCCACCATTTTGGACATTGACAAACATGGTCACTAATCTTATAGATTAATAAAACTTATCCCTTATGAAACAACGAAAAAAAGATAAAATAAATCGTTTTACAAAAAAGGGCTATAAACATACTCATGGGCAATCCCACGGCTCTTCGCTAGTGTCAACCTACGAATACCGCTCTCGGTATCATCAAATCATTTCCAATTGGATAAAAGCTTGGGATACGATTTCTTTATTAGATATACTATCAATAATAGCAGTGATAATTGGCTTGATTATTCGCTTTATCAAAGCATACAAATTACCCCTCGTATCTGATGAAGCATATACATATGTGCATTACGCTAATGAACCAATAAGCACAATATTGTCTTCATATATATATACCCAAATAACCATCTTTTAAACTCTCTCCTTATGCATTTTTTACTTAATTTTGGGAACTCCAATCTTCTCCTGAGAATACCTGCGTTAGTCGGAAGTATTGTTTTTTTGATATCTATATATCTGATATTAAAACTCTTAGCCAACAAAGAGATCACTGCTTTGGCAATATCAGTGATCGCAGTTCAGCCTTTTCTTGTTGACTTTGGTACCCTTGCAAGGGGATATTCTCTTGGATTAGCTTTTTCCTTTCTTGGACTTTATATTATATTAAAAATATTTATTAACAAGCAAAGTTCACTACCTTTATCTTGGAATTTATTGATTGCCTCTTTATGTTTCATTCTCGCTATGGCTGCAGTACCAATTTTTGTGAATATGATAGGTCCTATTTTTATCTTTATATGTCTTTTCGATTGCCGCCAACAAAACTCAAACAAAACTAATCGTTATTTTTCTTATAATAGATTTTTATTATATTTAAAATACCTTTTTTTACCTACCATAGTAATTACATACATAATTTATATTAACATTTTTGCACATCTTACGCCTCAGGTGTTTATATTCGGTTTCCAAAATTCAGTAATCTCATTAAATAATTTTATTAAGAAGGCATTATTATACCGTGTTACTGCTAGTGATTTTGTTATAATGACAACGTTGTTCGTGAGTATTGCATCATTAATCTGGTTAATCATAGATGGTTTTAAAAAGAAAAATAAAATCATTTTCACGCTTGGTATAATACCTTTTTTGTCTATATTCTTTAATCTATTGGAACATTATATGTTTAATATGCCTTATCCCTTGGAGCGGGTTATAATTTATCTTGTTCCTTTTATTACTATTTCGCTGATTTATTTGTTTGTAACTCTTATTGATGTTGGAATACATTATGTCAAGTGGTTGAATTATACATATACAATCTATTTTGTCTCGTTAATTATAATTTTATTTACTCTCAGTTTAAATTCAACGAGCTATTTCATTATATGGAAAAAGAATTCAGCTCTTGAATTTTACAAAGTTTCTTGTGATGGAGGAAATGCAGAGAGTTGTTTTAAAGCCTGTAATGATGGAATTATCGATGGATGTAATCACCTTGGGACTATGTACTATATGGGCTCTGGTGAAAAGCCAGATTATCTTAAAGCTGTCGGTTACTTTAAGAAATCTTGTGACAATAGTGACGCATTTGGATGTAATAACCTTGGAATCATGTATGAAAAGGGTGTGGGGGTAGTGCAAGATTATGCCAAAGCATATAATTTTTTTGAATTATCCTGCAAAGGTGGATTTAATCTGGGTTGTACAAACCTTGGTGCTTTGTTTTTTAATGGTCAGGGGGTAAAATTAGATTATCTCAAGGCTTTCGATTTATTCAAAAAATCTTGTGACAATACAGAGGCAATTGGTTGTACTTACATTGGGATTATGTATGCAGAAGGAAAAGGTGTTAAACAAGATTATCCTAAAGCATTGGGTTTTTTTCATAAGGCTTGTTATGCAGGTGATGAAAATGGATGTAATGATTTTAATAGACTGCTACATCCGACAGTAAACTGAGATTACGATGTTAGAGAGAGTGTAAATTTTAAACAACAGAATGTAAATTCAGAGACATTCCTCAAGAACAAGGACATCGATCTCTTCGATCTTTTTGACTGCCCTGTCATTACATATAAAACCTGTAGCACCTGAAGAGATGGCGGATGCCGCCTGTATGGAATCAGGCGTTCTGAGGCGATATTTCGCCCGAAGTCTTGCTGCAAGATCCGCAATATTCAAAGACATGTCAAGCCAGGTAAGATGCGGGTACGTGCTCATAAGTGCGTAAAACTTAATCGCAAGTTCCTCGTTGTTCATCCGGTATGGCTGCACAAGAACTTCCAGAAGTGAGAGGGTTGATGTTGAGGCTTTGTTATGGGAATGCTCGACAGCTTCGAATAGCCGGTTGCAGAGAGGAAAATAATCCGGATGTGATTCGATAAAGTATATAAATACGCTGGTATCAAGTGCGATCCTGTAATGTTTCTTCAAAAAAAGTTCAACAGAATAAGGCATTACCAGGAGCTGCGTTCTTTTCTCAGATAATCCTTGTTATACATGCCCTTGCCGATGCCTGATAATGCTGCACGGTGGCTCCTGGGCTTCGAAAGGATGATGGTAATATCATCTTTTACAACAACCAGAAGCTTGTCATGTGATTTAATGTGCATGGCTTCTCTCGCCTCTTTGGGCAGGACTATTTGATTTTTGGAACTTAATGTTATAACACGCATATTTTTCTTCCCGTTTCTTTGCTTTACTTTTAGCATAAAAGGTAAAGCCTGTCAAGCAGGTATATCTTTCTGTCAATGATCTCCATGCGGTCATTCAAGATCGGTTTATAATACCGGCACCGGCGCTGCACGAATATCCCTATAGTTCAGGGCAGAAGTCCGCCCTTGACCCCTGTCTTGTATGTTCCTATCTTATAAATCCTGGAGTGAAACGAAGATAGTTAGAAATAAGGAGGTACAACATGGCAAATGCAATGGGGTTTGCTCCTATTTCCAAAAAGGAGCTTTGGGCCGGGCGCATAATCAGCGCCGTTGTAGTTCTCTTTCTGCTTTTCGACAGCATTACCAAACTGATGAGGGTAGACGCTGTTATGAAAGCGACCGTCAAAGTCGGATATCCCGCCGATACTATTCCGGTCATCGGGCTTATCCTGCTCGTCTGTACCATTATATACGTGATCCCTGCTACCTCGATACTCGGTGCGGTCCTTCTCACGGGCTATCTCGGCGGTGCCGTAGCGACCAACCTGCGCATCGGCAATCCGCTGTTCAGTAATACCTTGTTCCCGGTCTATTTCGGCATCCTGGTATGGGGAGGGTTGTTCCTGCGCGATCGCAGGCTCCGCTCGCTCCTTCCGATACGGCGAGGGCATAGCCATGATTAAATTTTTACATTGTAACTTCTATACAGAATGCACAGAAGATTTTGTACATTATTTTGGAAAATCACCCGACCCAAGGGGAGCTTGGGTGCCCCGCCCCCTTTGTCAAAGGGGGAAAGAGGGGGATTTTAATTTGGTTGCGGATAGAAGCCGCCTTAGAAACAGGTTTATTTCAAGCAGAAGGGCACAGCATTATTAATCACAAAGGGAGGGAAATAACATGAGTAAAATGGATTCTGTGGTACACTTCGAAATGCCGGCCGAAGACAGAAGCCGTATGGCGGAGTTTTATTCAAAGGTATTCGGGTGGAAAACAGAGATGCTCGGCCCCGAGATGGGAAATTATGTCGTGGTTACTACGACCGAATCTGGCGAGAACGGCCCGAAAAGACCGGGTGCAATCAACGGCGGCTTTTATGTAAAGCAAAAGGATATGCCTGCCCCATACCCGTCTGTCGTTATCGCAGTTGATGACATCAAAGCATCCATAAAGAAGGTTGCCGAATCAGGCGGGAAAGTGCTGGGTGAACCTATGGAGATACCGGGTATCGGACAGTATGTATCGTTTTTCGATACGGAAGGCAACCGGGTGAGCATACTCCAACCATTACCGCGCATGGCAGTCCGGCCAAAATAAAGAGAGAATAAAGGGTATGCAATGAAAACAATCATTAACAAATCACAAAGGAGGGATTCTTATGAAACCTCGTATCAACGCTATCACTCTCGGAGTCAATGATCTCGAAAAGTCGCTTGCATTTTATAGAAAATTGGGCTTGCCCTCTAAG
>JAKAHI010000063.1 GCA_021815065.1 bacterium
TCGATGAATTCGTGAATACCTGGAGTATAGAAGGTTTCCGGGAAGAAGGGATAGCACCGGCTGAGATGGGCTGGGGTACCCATGAAAAAAAACATCCACCGCTCACCTTCGAGGCACCCTATGGCCCGAAAAACCAGATATTCCTTGCCCGGATGGGCATGAACACCCGCATTAAATCTTTTGTTCCTGAAGTCGGGCCAATAGAAGGTATGATCGTACGGCATGGAGAGGCATTCGGCATATCAGACCGGCTGACGGTCTACGATAAAAACGGCGATCCGATCTACAGACCCACCGTGCATTATGCGTACATGCCCTGTCATGAAGCATTGGTTTCCCTGGATGAATTGAGGGCGAGAAATTATGAATTGCAGCCGAAGCTCAGGATCATGACCGATGAGATTACCTCGGGGAAAGACATCCTCGGCGCATTATTGATGGGGCACCCCTACGATTCCTGGTGGACGGGCTCGATCCTCAGCATCGAAGAAACAAGGAGGATCGCACCCGGACAGAATGCAACGACACTGCAGGTAGCAGCGGGTGTCGTCTCGGCAGTAAGATACATGATTGAGAACCCCCAAAAGGGCATCCTTATCCCCGACGATATACCCCATGATTATATTTTAACTATAGCAAAGCCTTATCTTGGAGAACTCCATTCAAGACCGTATGATTGGAATCCGCTGAAAAGCAGACCGGTATTTTTTAAGGAAAACCCGAGACATGCCGTCGACGAAGATCCGTGGCAGTTCGAGTGTTTCATGCCTTTACCGTGAACAATGAATAAGAAAATCATCAAACAATTGGCCGAAGAACACGGGACGCCTCTCTTGATCATCGATCACGAGCAGATACGGAAGAACTACCGTGAATTCAGAAAACGGCTTCCGAGAATCCAGGTCTACTATGCAATAAAGGCAAACTCCGACCCCGAAATAATAAGGACATTACTGAAGCTCGGCGCGAGCTTTGATGTGGCTTCTCTGAACGAATTCAACCTGATCTTCGATCAGGTAAAACACCTCGAGCCCCGGGAGCTGCAGAATTTCATCTGGGACAACATCATTTACGCAAACCCGGTAAAAAAACCTGATTCCCTGCACGTTTTAAATCTATACAAGCCGCTCCTGACCTTTGACAGCGTCGAGGAGATGAAGAAGATAAAAATACACTCACCGGATGCCGGCCTTTTACTGAGGATAAAGATCTCGGATGAAGGTTCTGTCGTAAAATTTTCCAATAAGTTCGGCATTGACCCCGAACAGGCAATGGATTTGATAAAAAAAACAAAAGAAAACCGTATGACCATCGAAGGCATCAGCTTCCACGCCGGGAGCCAATGCAACCAGCCCGGCAATTTCGTCAATGCCCTGAGGACCGTTGCCGGAATCTTCAAACAGGCGGATGCAAAAGGCTATGAGATCGGAGAGACGGTAACCAGGGGATACCCGATAAAGATCGTGGATATCGGGGGGGGCTTTCCGGTCAAGTACAAAGGGGACGAGCAGCCCTTCGAGGAACTGGCTGCCATCATCAACAAAGAGGTGGACAAGCTGTTCCCCAGGGGCAAGGTGCTGTTGCTCGCAGAGCCCGGGAGGTTTTTAGTCGCAAACGCGGGCACGGAGGTTGCAAGCGTGGTGCTGGCCAAGCATTCAACGAATCCTCCCTCGTATCATATCGATGACGGTGTCTATCATACCTTTTCGGCATTGGTGTACGACCACATCCCGATAACTGTGCGCGCCATTAAAGGCGGAACCCCGAAAGAATGCAGGCTGTTCGGACCGACCTGCGACGGATTGGATACCCTGTCCGAGAACGAATATATCCATAATACGGGAAAGGTCTTCCTGCCGTATCTGCAGGAGGGGGATCTCGTGTATACGGAAAATATGGGTGCATATACAACTGCCTCTTCGACAAATTTCAACGGCATGCCGCCCGCAAAGGTCGTCCATATCAATCTGTAGTACCCGCCCTTCCTTAAGGTCGTCCGTAATTTTTTCGAAAAGGAGGCCGTGCCAGGATCCTGAAGTCAGTTCCGTTCGGCCGTTTCGACAGTACCGGTCATCCGGTTCACCCTCCCTGCATCCACCTGTCGAACAGCAGTTCAATGTTCTTTACCTGCACGATCTCGATGCCCCTGACATCGATGCCTTTTGTGCCGCTTTCGGGCACATACGCCCTTTTGAACCCGAGCTTATACGCCTCTTTCAAACGCTTTTCCATCATACCCACGGCGCGTATCTCTCCGGTCAGACCGACCTCTCCTATAAAAACAGCATCGGCCTGCAAGGGCTTCCTTTTATAACTTGATATAAGTGCCGCTACAACACACAGATCAGCTCCCGGCTCATCGATACTCACGCCGCCCACGACATTGATATAGATATCCTGCCCTCCGAGATTCAGTCCCGCCCTCTTGTCCAGTACCGCTACCAGCATGGACAGCCGTGTCTGGTCGATACCGACCGCGGTCCTGCGCGGCATTGCGAGGTAGCTCTGGCTGACCAGCGATTGTATCTCCACGAGCAGGGCCCTGGTCCCCTCGATGCTCGCAAAAACGGCGGAGCCCTCCTTGGGCTGCTGCCGGTCAGAGAGAAACAGGAACGACGGGTTTTTGATCTCGGCCAACCCGGTTTCCGTCATCTCAAAAACGCCTATCTCATTGGTAGAGCCAAACCTGTTTTTTATGGCGCGAAGGATCCTGAAGTTCGTGTTCCTGTCTCCTTCGAAATACAGGACCGTATCCACCATGTGTTCGAGGAGCTTTGGCCCGGCTATGACACCTTCTTTCGTTACGTGACCTATGATAAGAAAGCTGACGTTGTTCTCTTTCGAGAAGCGCATGAGTCTGTCCGTGATCTCCTTGAGCTGGGCAACGCTCCCCCGCGGTGCTGCCGTGGTCGGGCTTTCGATGGTCTGTATGGAATCGATGACCACCACGCCGGGCTTGTTCTGCTCTATCACATCGAAGATTGCATCCAGCTCAGTTTCCGCAAGTGCCTCCAACGCCCCGTCTACTCCGAGCCTTCCCGCCCTGAGCTTGAGCTGCTGCAGGGACTCCTCTCCGGTCACATACAGTACTTTCTTCCCTGCCTTCAGAATGCCGTCCATGGCAACCAGCGCAAGCGTCGATTTGCCGATCCCGGGGTCCCCGCCGATGAGCGTAAGACCGCCGCGTACGATACCGCCTCCCAGCACCCTGTCGAACTCTTCCATGCCTGTCGAAACCCTGTCCTGCTGCTCTGATGTTATGTCGTTCAGCCTGATGCTGTGCGCCCCTTTTGATTCCCTCTTCGCCTGCTTCTCATGGGCTACCTGAACAAAGGAATTCCACTCTCCGCAGTTCGGGCACCTGCCGAGCCATTTTCCCGAGGTGTACGAGCACGAGCTGCAAACAAACTCTCTATTCTTATCAGTCATTCTGGTACATCTTTAATTTGATAATCAGAAAAAGGCAATAAAACAAAAAGAGCAGGAACAGAACCTAATACAGGTGGCACGCAACCGAATGCCCGGGTGACACTTCTTTCAGATCCGGGCTGATATCCATGCAGATGTCCTTCGCAAGTCCGCATCTCGGATAAAACACGCATCCGTGCTCATGTCCGTTGGTTTGTTCTTTTTGTTCGGTTGTTCTGCGATCCTTTGATGGAATACTCGAGAGCAAGAGCTTTGTATAGGGATGCAACGGGCCGGTGATAAGCTCTTTAGTCTGCGCAAGCTCCATGATCCTGCCGAGGTACATAACGGCAACACGGTGGGCAATAAATGCAACGGTCCTGAGATCGTGCGATATGAACAGGTAACTCACGCCCTCTTTTTCCTGGATCTCTTTAAAGAGATTCAAAAGCTGTGCCTGGATCGAGATGTCGAGGCTCGACACCGGTTCATCCGCCACAATGAACCTCGGACCTATGGACAGTGCCCGTGCTATACTGATCCTCTGCCTCTGTCCGCCGGAAAACGCGTAGGGATAGGTATCATAAGCAGAGGCAGGCAGTCCGACAAGCTCCAGGAGACGCAAGGCCTTTTCCTTCAGAACTTTCCGTCCTCTGACACCGTGCACCCGCAGGGGATCCGATATAATCTTACCCACTTTCATCCTCGGGTTTAAAGAACCGTAAGGGTCCTGAAATACAATCTGGGCTTCCCGCCTGAACTTCTTCATTGCCGGCCTGTTTTTATGCACGGCGGCATTCATCATATCGACGCCGTCAAAGAGGATACTGCCGGCTGTCGGCTTGATCAGCAGCAGTGCGGCCCTGCCCAGCGTGGATTTGCCCGAGCCGCTTTCACCGACGAGCCCCAGGGTTTCGTGATCGTTTACAAACAAGGAAACCCCGTCAACTGCCTTTGTAACGGATT
The DNA here is from genome assembly GCA_021815065.1 of bacterium. Classification (GTDB taxonomy): domain Bacteria; phylum JAMCPX01; class JAMCPX01; order JAMCPX01; family JAMCPX01; genus JAJYLM01. Next base: position 4,375 of record JAKAHI010000063.1, read on the forward strand.
GTTTGCGAAACAGGCCGTGACCTGTATAGTAGACTTTCAGATCCTGTATACGTATAAGAGACATGCGGTATTCATAGCTTGAACCTTGAGATTATGCAAGTCTCGATTGCTTGAAACTATGGCAATAATTGTTATGTTGATACATAAAAAACAAAAAGGAGATACAGTGCAAAAAACACTTTCAATCGTAAAACCGGACGGAGTCAAGAAACAGGTAATAGGGAAGGTCGTTTCCCTGTTTGAGGAAAAGGGTATAAAGGTCGTCGGTATGAAGATGCTGTCCCTGACCAGGGAAAAGGCAATGGGCTTTTACCGGGTACATAAAGACAGGCCTTTTTTTGGCAGCCTTACAACGTTTATGTCGTCGGGGCCTGTTGTGGTCATGGTCCTGGAGGGAGAGGACGCCATCAATAAGGTCAGGACCATCATGGGTGCAACAGACCCGAAGAAGGCTGATAAAGGTACCATCCGGAACATGTTCGCATCGGACATCGAGCAGAACATCGTACACGGCTCGGACAGCCCTGAAAGCGCGGCAACCGAGATCCCGTACTTTTTTTCTGAAATGGAGATCAACGGATAAAAGGATAAACCGCACAGCGCAGGAAACGGGAGGATAATCGAAGAATGAACGCTTGTCAGGTGAAAATCGCGGAAAGCAACACTATATTCATGGTATGAACAAGATTAATATAAAAAACCTTTCCCAGGAAGACCTCGAGCAGGCTCTCAAACAGCTTGGCTTGCCTGCCTACAGTGCAAAGCAGATATTTATATGGCTTTATAAAAAGCATGTTTCTGATTTCGGACAGATGACTAATCTGTCTCTGTCATCGCGACAGCTGCTCGCAGAGCAGTTCGAAATTCCATCCCTCGCCGTACACCAAAAAAAAATCAGCCGCGACCATACGACCAAGTATCAGTTCGTTCTGAACGACGGCCCTGCAGTAGAATCCGTGCTCATACCCATGGGCAGATGGCATACGCTGTGCGTGTCCTCGCAGGCTGGCTGCGCTCTGGGGTGCAAGTTCTGCCTTACCGGTATAAAGGGATTCAAACGTAACCTCAGCGTCTCCGAGATTACGGAGCAGCTCGCTGCCGTGCAGGCCGAAAACCGGGACACCCCGATATCCCACATTGTTTTCATGGGTATGGGAGAGCCCTTTGCGAATTACGACAACACGCTGAAAGCTATAGACATCCTTACGTCTGAATTCGGGTACCAATACTCACACCGCAGGATCACGGTTTCAACAGCAGGGCTTGTCCCGCAGATTAAACGATTTATCGGAGAATCCAAAGCAAACCTCGCCGTGTCCCTGAACGCACTGTACGATGATACGAGGACTGCCCTCATGCCCATCAATGCGAGATACCCTCTGGAAAAGCTGACGGCTGTCCTGAAAGATTATCATCAGAAAAGAAAGGGCTGGGTCACCTTTGAGTACGTCATGATTAAAGATATAAATGACGGGATAGCGCATGCTATACAGCTCGCAAAACTGCTTAAGGAATTTCCCTTCAAGGTAAATCTGATCCCCTTTAATGAACACTGGGGCACTGACTATAAACGGCCTGATGAGGAGCATATCCGGGCATTTCAGGAATACCTTGTAAGCCACACGATCGCATGCATGGTCAGGACCACGCACGGTGAGGAGATAGAAGCTGCATGCGGACAACTGGGAGGCATTAAAATTCCACAGGAGGATGCCCAATGAAGATAACCGTTCTGGACCTCAATTTTTTTAAATCGGAGTCAATCGCAAGCTTCCTGATAGAGACCGGCGATGGACCGGTCCTGATCGAGACGGGACCGGACACCACCTATAACAATCTTACGGGATTGCTGAAAAGATACGGGTATGCACCCAAGGATGTACGCGGTGTTTTTGTAAGCCATATCCATCTCGACCATGCCGGTGCCGCATGGCACTTTGCAGATGAAGGTGCAACAGTATACGTTCACGCAAACGGTGCACGGCACATGGCGGATCCCTCGAAACTGTTTGCATCGGCAAAGCAGATCTACAAAGACGACATGGACAGGCTTTGGGGACAGCTCAAACCCATTTCTCAGGACCGTATCCACCCGACCGAAGACGGAGAAAAGATCACCATCGGGGGCGTTACCATACAGGCATTTGCAACCCCGGGACATGCGTCCCATCACAATGTATATCTTATCGACGGCATGATGTTTACCGGCGATGTCGGAGGCATCCGCATCAAGGACGGACCCATCTTTGCACCCACACCCCCGCCGGATATCAACATTGAGGTCTGGCAGCAGTCCCTCCAGAAGATGCGCCAGATAGGCCCGTCGTCCCTTTACCTTACCCATTTCGGCGTGTTCAATGATGTCCGGGAACACCTGAGACTGCTCGAGGAGATGCTTCTGCAATGGACGGCTTGGATCGGGGACAGGTTAAAGCAGGGCAATCCCGACGAGGAGATCGTGAAAGAGTTCGAAGCCTATTTTAAAGAACTCATCGGTCACAAGAACACTGACCAGGGGCTTTTTGAGCGCTACGAACTTGCTGATCCGGCGTACATGAATGCACCTGGACTTATACGCTACTGGAGAAAGTTCAGAGGTATATAAAAGGCTTGCCCTGTGATGTCCAGGCCTGACCTTAGGATTCGCTAACGCAGATTGTTTGAAATTGTCTGTTTTGCACAGGTATTGAAGAACCACGCCGTAAACGGCATGGATTCTTCGTCGGTATGGAATATATCAATCGTATAGTTCGCCCGACCCAGCTTCGCTGTGTGCCCGCCGCTATAAATAGCGTGGATTGCGGCGAACACCCGTTCACGGGTTAAAAAAGGAAGTCCGGTTCGTCTTTTTGAATATGTTTTTT